>JBPCTU010000143.1:0-7353 GCA_051011515.1 Acidimicrobiales bacterium | reverse complement strand
TGACGCCGCCGAGCTCTACGGCGGGGACGACGACTGGCTGTCGAAGGGAAACACCACAATCGTGCGTCCAGGCGGAGGAATCATCGAAGGACCTCTCGTCGGTGAGGCCGGCATGGTGACGGCAGATCTGGAGATGGACGCCATCGCGCGCGGCCGCCGCATGTTCGACCCAGTCGGTCACTATGCCCGCCCCGATGTGCTCGAATTGACGGTCAAACAGCTCGGTTCTGAATGATCTCCCGCAGGACAGGCAGCTCCTCCCAGCAGGTATGCGCGCCTACCTCGGCCAGGGCACTCGCCTTCTGATCGCCTAGGGCCGCCGCGATCTCGCGGCGGGTGACATCCACGAGTGCTGCGTCTGATGCCAAGACCACGGTTGCAGCTTGGAAAGCAACCGGTTTGCGCCCGATTTGCAGCGCGATTTACACCGTTTGACCAGCACGTTCACCCGCGAAGAGGGTGTTGCAACAATGACAACCTGTAGGGTCAGTCGCAATGGCCTGGCAGCTCAGGTAGCTGCGCTCACGATCGGAGCAACCCTTGGACGTCGAAGAGTTCGTCGAATCGTGCCGAGCGGCACTCACCGAAACCCAGCCTCAGCTGGCCGTTCGAGACCTGGTTGCCGAGCAGGTCTCTGACCCCGCCGCTATAACGGCCGCGCTCGGTGAGCCAACGAGTTGGGCCTTGGATGCCCTTCACCACAGCGACGACCTGACAATCCTGCACATCATCTGGCCGCCAGACGCAGATCTATTTGCCCACGATCATCAGATGTGGGCCACCATCGGTCTCTATGGCGGCCGCGAGGACAACGCGATCTACCGCCGTTCGGGCGATGCCCTCGAGCTCTCGGGCTCGAAGGAGCTTCTGGCAGGAGACGTGTTCATGCTCGGCAGCGAAGCGATTCATTCGGTGCATAACCCTCTGAAGGAGTGGACTGGAGCGATCCATGTCTACGGCGGCGACTTCTTCAATGCGCCTCGAACCGAGTGGGATCCCGAGACGGGCCAGCCCCGCCCTTTCGATGCCGATCATGCCCGGGCGGTCCTCAGTGCAGCCGATGCGGCCGCAAAGGGGTCGGACTAGATACCGACTCGCCCATAGCGACGATGGCGGCCTATGCCTAGGACTGAATGACGTCGGCCAGAAGGCCCACGTCGTCGGCGGTGTTGTAGAGGTGGAACCCGACACGGATCCGACCGGCCCGGGCCGAGGTGACGATCCCGGCTTCCTTCAGCCGATCTGGCAGCCCCGGATCCTCGGCTGTTAACGAGACGATCGGGGATCGATGTCGGCGGTCGAATGCGACAGGAACCCCTTGCTCTTCCAATGTGGCGACCAGATTCATGTTGTGCTGTTCGACCGCGTCGATGCCGATCCCGGCAACGATGCGCACGCCCTCGATGTTGACCAGGGGGTCGAACCACGGCCAGGAGGAATCGAGACGTGCGAGGTCGTCGGCCAGGACCAAGTCGGGTCCGTAGAACGAATTGATCGGATCGTGCACCGACTTCCAGCCCGGACTAATCGGGGTGAAGTCGGTCGCCAAGTCGGAACGAACATACAGGTAACCCATCCCTCGGATCCCCAACAACCACTTGTGGCTGCAGCCGAAGAGCGCGGCCAGCCCGTCGACGTCCACCCGGATGCTTCCCAACGCTTGTGACGCATCAACAACCAACCAAGCGTCGGCTGCGGCGGCGACGGACTTGAGCGCATCGACATCAACTCGATACCCCGTAGCGGACTGCACCACCGACGTGGCGATCACCGAGGTGTTTGTGTCCACCAGTTGCGCGAACACATCGATGGGTAGCGCTCCGTTGACATCGTCCACAAGGCGCACCTCGTACCCTCGGTTCTCCAGCATCTTCCATGCCAGGAAGTTCGAGGCGAAGTCACGGGCCGGTACGACGATGTTGGCTGTGCCATCGGAATCTGGAAGTTGAGCCGCGACGCTGGCGGCACCTCCGGATGCTCCGACGACCAACGCCAGCTGGTTCCCTCTGGCGCCGATTAGTCCGGCCACAGTTGATCGCAGGTCCTCGCCAACTCGCTCCGCTTCCATCCAGTCGAACTGCCCTGCTTGCCATTGTGCAGCCGCGTTGGACAATGCTTCGGATCCCGGGCGATGTCCGAGAGCCATCGATCCGGTGTTCAGGTATGTGAGGGACTTGGTTCCCGGGAACAGGGATGGATCAACGAGCACTTCGAAACCCTACGGCGACCTAGGCGTCGGGAAGCGCCATCCACGCTGACCAGGACACATCAAGCCCTATGTATCGGGGCGTCGTGAACGGCCAAGCTTCGCGAACCCATCTCGGAACGAAGTGTTCGAGGGTCAGTTCCAGCGGCGAGCCGACCATGTCATCGACCACCCACCAGCTCACGTCCGCGTCGGCTCCCACCTTCTCAGGAGGGTCGATGTAGACGCAGCCCAACAGCTCGGATTCGGCTTCGTCGAAAATCGCGAAGTTGAACGACTCATGAGCTTCCATCTCATCGGCATGACGAGCTAGGTCGCGCCGGTCGTCTTCATGCGTCATGTCCTTTGGAGGCCATCCCCATGGCTCGCCGAATATGGACCAGAGCCGTTCCTGAGAGCCCATCACTGCGATCATGTCCAAGTCGGTGTCGTCCGGGTGGATGGGTCTCATGTGATGGTCCCCAGCAGGCAGGTCGACGCGCAGCGGATGGCTGAAGTCGGCCGGTAACCAGGTCATGGGCCCAAACCTAGCGACTTCGAACTCGTCGTCGCCCAGCCAGGGTGTGGGCCCGGATCGCCGATCGTTCGGCTCAAGTTGGAAGTGTCGAACGCCGAAGAATCCCCTATGTCGGATCCGATCGACAGAGACTTTTCCCTGGTTGGTCGGGCTGCCGACGGCGACCGGGCTGCGTTCGACGAGCTCTGGCACGAGTATCAGCCCCGACTTCTCCGGTACCTCTCCAGCCTCGGGTTGCGTGATGGCGATGACGTCGCCGCCCAGACATGGATGGAGGCTTTTCAGGCGCTCGGGAGTCTGGACGACCGGCCAGGGTCGTTTCGTCGCCTGCTCTTCACCATCGCCCGAAGGCGAATGGTCGATGAAACTCGCCGACGTACGAGGTACGTCGAGGCCCAGCCGCCCGATGAGGTTGCTGCTTCGGCGGAGTTCGAGGTCATGGAGGTAGGGGCCGCCTTGGAACTTCTTGCGTGTTTACCACCAGCCCAGGCAGAGGTTCTCGCTCTCAGGGTCGTTGGAGGATTCAGTGCCTCTGAAGTGGGCGAGATCACGGGCCAGACCGAGGGAGCGGTTCGGGTCATGGCGCACCGAGCCCTTTCAACGCTTCGCGCGGACATGGCGACTGAGTCGTCGGAACCATATGTCAGGACCGAGTAACGAATCGGCGTCCGCGAACGATGTCGCATCGTGTACGAACCTGATCTAGACCCATTTACTGCGGACGCCATTCTCGATGGTGACCCAGCTCCCTCCACGCCCGTGGAGCTGGCAGGGCTCATTGCAGCCCTGAAGTCGCCTCCGACTGAGAGCGAACTCGTGGGTGGGGAAGATGTGTTCGTGCGGGCGATAGGGGCCCACGGTCTCTCGACTGTGAGCGCAGGGACGTCGGTCGTTCGTCGTCTCACCAAGAAGACGGTTGCCCTCGGTGCAGCGGGTGCGGTTTTGTTTGGTGGGGTAGCGGCGGCGACCGGCGCTCTCCCCGTCCTGGACACGGTGATCCCTGGTGGCGATGTTCCGACCCTCGTCAGCGTCACTGATGATGAGGCGGACGAAGAGGGCGACAACGAGGAACACGAAGTTGAGAACGACGCTGGTGAATTCGAGGGAGTAGAGAGCCTCACCGAGTCGACGAAGGTTCCAGATGAAGAAGGGTCCGCGGAAGACCGCGGGGATCGAGTGAGCGAGGCCGCACAGAGCGACTGCGGCAAACCCGACAAAGATGGCGGATCCGATGACGGAGGGGGCGACGATGGTTCAACCGATGGTGCTGCTGATGATGGTTCTGACGATGGTGCCGATGATGACGTCTACGCAGAGCTTTGCGAGTCGGCTCGGAATCACGGCGAGTATGTCTCCACGGTCGCCAGGGACAAAGACGGCGACGGGATCCCCGACGTCGGCAAGGAACATGCGCCTGGGCAGCTGAAGAAGGCGGCGGGGGCTGACGATGGCGGCGAAGAAGACGGTCTGTCAGACGGCGAGTCGACGACAGAAGCCGAGTCCAGCTCCTCCGGGACCTCGAAGGGCAACGGCAAGGCGAAGCACAAGAACAAGGACTGACGTGGTCCTAGTCACAGCACCGCCCAGCCCTCAGTGAGAATCGGCCCTCGGCTCTTGCCGGATCGACGGGTTGGGCTACTGTCGTCGGTCTCACAGGAGGAGCCCCATGAGTGATCAAGACCAAGCCGGCCCAGAAGACGATGAAGCCGTTGAGCCCACCGACAATGTTGAGATCGAGGTTGCAGCGGTCGATATCGATGGCGACGGCACTGTCGACGCAGTAGTCACGACGGTCACCGAGTCTGTTGACATCGACGGTGACGGCCAGCCAGACATAGTCCAGGTCACCGAGGTAGTCGAAGTGGACCTCGATGGGGACGGCATCGTCGACGTCGTCGAGACAACTCAGACGACAGCGAGCGATGTCGACGGAGACGGCATACCCGACGTGGTCGAAGTCACCCAAGTGACCGCCGTTGATGTCGATGGAGACGGCACGGCCGACATCGTCGAAGTGCGCGAAGGTGATGCCACGATCATGGGCGGGTCCGCCTCGATCGGCGACGACGAATCTGCGGAGTAAGACGCGAGCCGCTGAGCAATCAGTCCAGCTCGCCCCGACAAGCTCGAGCATCGAACACGCGACCCAGTTCGTCGAATCCCTTGGCTGCGATCTGAAGATCGCCATTGAGCGCGCTCAGGAACGGCCCTTCGGTATCGGATGCGAAGGTTACTGACTGGCCCGCAAGGCTCAGGTACAGCGCGAGCTCGTGCCTGGACGCCACCCAAGTCGGGGGGAACCTCTGGGCGTTGGCGAGCACTGCGACCTCCGCGGCCAGGCCTGTGTCATTGTCCCGGACCGCCACCTCCGCCGCCGCCGTCATCAGCTGGAGAACCGGGTACCGCGAGAGTTGGCCCGCCGCCTCCACTGACTCCAGCGGCGAGAGGCGAGGCTCGTCATGCCGGTTCGCCCATAACGTTCGAATTGTGGTCTTCGCTGAAGCTTCGCCCATCCGCATGTGGATCCGGTCGCGGAGAAGGTTCACTTCGAACGCGAATGATGCAGCCAGAGCGGTTGTGGTAACCCACTCCAGGTGCGCGAGGGCCTCCCCGAGGTTGCCCAGCGACTGATTGATGTGAGCACCTTGCAGCCGGATGTTCATGACCGCGCTGGTGTACTCGACTCCAGAAAGACGGTCTTGTGCCTCGCCCAGAAGCTCGTACGCCTCCTGTAGCTCTCCAATCTCCCACAACGTGACCATTAGGTTGGAGTAGACCCGCCCGGCGTAGTCGCGGCCGGTTGAGTCGCCCAGCAGCTCCAGGGATTGCCGGAGCGCTGCTTGGCGAGAGTCGACAAGGTTGGCTGCTCCGGTGTAGTTCAATGCCAGACCCTGGAGCGCCCGGTCTCCGATTTCCACCGCGAGGTCGTAGCCCGCCGCAGCGTACGCGTCTGCCTCAGAGGCGAGATCGCCGACAACCAAGATGCCAGCCGTCTCGCAGTAGGCGCGGCACAACTCGCGGCCGGGCGGCTGAGTTTCGAGAATCGCAATTGCGTCGGTGATGGTAGTGAACGATCGGCTCTGTCCCAGCCAAAGCTCGACGCGTGCCAGCGTTGTCATGGCATCACCCAGCGCCAATGGTCGGTCGAGCGTCTTCAGTAGTTCCACCGCCTCAGTCGCTGCATGGGCTGACGCTTCGAGTTCCCAGAGGATGTAGAGCGTTCGCGCGTGTTCTGCTTTCAGCTGCGCGAGTTCGAAATCGTCGAACATCTCCTCGTGTTTCAGAGCGTGCTCGTACAGGCCATGGGCTTGTCTGTGCGCTTGAAGATCGGTTGCTCTTCTGGCTGCAGCCGGCGCCAACTCGGCGACGGTGTCGACCATGAGGGCTTCGGCGGCGTGGTGGATTGCGCGTGCGTCGGTCTGCTGATCCAACGCGTCGAAGAGTTCTCGATGCATGGCAACGCGAGCGAAGGTCGAGACCGAATCGTGGACGGCCAACCTGACCAGCTCGTGTTGGAAGGCGACGGTGTCCCCGCGGGCCGCGACGAGTCCTGCATGCTCGATCTCCGCCAGCGCTTCAAAACCGCCGCCGAGAGCCTTCATGGCCACATGCGTCTCGATCGGTTGAGGCGACATCGACAAGGTTTGGACGACGTGTCTCCCCGTCGGACTGAGGCGCGCGAGTCTGCCCACAACACTGTCGCGCACCCCATCGGGCACATCATCAGCTGGTGCGCTGAGGATCTCCGTTGCCAAGAGCGCGTTTCCTCCGGACTGTTCGATCAGCTGGGGGGCCGCCACACCAACCTCTTCTGCCCAGTCACGGAGCGCGTCGGCCGACAAAGGTTCCAACTCGAGGACGGTTGCGCCCAACGATCGCAGATCGGCCAAGACCCCCAGGATGGGATGAGCCGACGCGCCCTCGCTCGGGCGCGTGCTCAGAACCAGCAAGACGGGCCATGGCCTGAGCCACCGTGCCAGAAGGACGATCGCATCGAGAGTCGCGTCGTCGGCCCAGTGCAAGTCCTCGACTACCAGGACGTTCGGCACGGGGGTCTTGGCAACCTCGGTAACAGCTGCCCTCGCTATGGCCGACGCTGTGAGTCGCCCAGGTAGTGCACCCTGGTCCACACCGATCTGTTCGGCCAGTTCGACGATCGGAGAGAGCAACTCGGGAGTGCGAAGGCTCACGCATCCTGCGACGGACACATCTGCCGTGTCCGGGTGGATCCCGTCGAGGAATGTCTGCAGAAGGGCGGTCTTTCCCAGGCCTGCCTCACCGCGAACGACGACTACCTGACCATTTCCAGCTTGCGTTTCGCGGAGTACTTCGAAGACAGCCTCCAGGGCCCCCGCGCGGCCAAACAGCTTGGGCGGAGCAGCGGCCAGAGTTCGCCTACTCGGTGCTACGCCAGCCCGCTCGGGCGTTTTCGGTCGGTGGTTATCCGAGCCAACGACTGGAGCTACGAATCTGAATCCGTGACCATGGAGTGTCTTGATGACTTCCTGGCGTTTCCCGTCGTCACCGACTGCTCGGCGAGCGGTCTTGATGCGACTCGACAGCGCGGACTCGGAAACGAACTGGTCCCCCCAAACCGCATCAAGCAGTTCGGACTTGGCAACCGCACGAT
>JBPCTU010000142.1:0-4183 GCA_051011515.1 Acidimicrobiales bacterium | reverse complement strand
TGCGTACCCCTTGCATTCGGATGTTCGACAGGTTGATGTAGAGATACGAGCCGAAGAAACCCCAGGTTTCGGGAAACTCGGGGTCGTACTCGGACATCTCGTACAGACCAGTTCGGCACGAACCGGTGGCGCCGCCGTGGATCAACCCCTTGTCGAAGGTGAGCTTCTGTCCCAACGGACTGGCTGGCGTGGGGAGCACCTCCCCGGCGTTGCCCCTTGTGTAATGAGGCCACCTCGAACTCGGCTCGTAGTCGGTAAACCAACGATCTTCCACGCTCGGGTTCCTCCGGCTGGGTCTTCGGCCAGCGGATCTTAGTCCGCCCGTCTTTGGGGCTGGTCAGCCGAGTGTGGTGAGTGCCAACCAGTAGATCGGGAACCCTGCGACGTAGGCGTGGAGGATTCTTCCAGACCGCCGAACGGCCAGAAACGCCCCGATGGCAGCGCAGCACAGTGGAACGTTCGCGTTGGCGAGGCTTCCCGCTGGAGCGAGGGTCATCGTGGCCACGATTGCGCCAAGGGCGGCCGGACCAACGAAGCCAAGACTCGAGCGGAGCCATGGTGGCATCGACCCTGTCGATCCTGCCACCAAGGGCAACGCCCTGACGAGGAGCAGGCCGAGGGCTGTTGAAGCGACGACCACGTAGGCGTTCATCGTTTTGAGTCCTTGGTTTGAGCGCTTGCTCCGGCGAGAGCGCCAATCGCCGTGGCCACCAGCGTCGCCAGACCGAAGGGAAGGCCGGCCGCGATCGCAACCACGAAACCTGACACCCCGGCCGCTACCCGGGATCCGGCGTCGCCGACGAACAACGCGAGCAGGCCGGCGAATGCGATCGGTGCTGCAGCTTCGAGGCCGGAGCCGCGGGGCACGACTTCGTGGAAGACCATCGCCAGTGCCTGGCAGGTGGTCCACGTGGCGACCGACAACGAAGCTGCACCGGCGTAGTAGGCATGCCGAAACTGGAGCGTCTCCTCCTCAGTGCTGAATCGCCCGGTGTTCACCAGGTAGACATCGTCGGCGAGCGCCGAGGACATCAGAACCTTGTGACGGAGTGTTGAGTCGACGAAGAGCTGGCCGAGGCTCGCGGCATAGAAGACCATGCGAGCGCCCACCAGCAGGACCGTGGCGATCACGACCGGTCCGGCGACACCTGCGTCGAGCAGCTCCACCATCACTAGTTGTTGGGCTCCACCGAGAAACAGCGGGGCGCTGGCGAGGCCGGCCGCCAGTGGGATTTCGGAAGCGCCGATTACCGCCCCGATTCCCAGCGCGACAGGGACCGCCGCGACAACGATGGGTGCGATATCGCGTGCCCCTTCGAGAGCACCTCGTCGAGTGGTTTGGGTGTTGAGTGTGGTCGCCGTGCATGTCATGACCTCACCATGAACGAGGGCAGTCGCACAGGTCTTGGAGACCACGTCAACTAGTTGTCAATCGTCGTTGAACATGTCTCAGGCAGCCAGGAAAGAGTCCAGTTCTGCCAGAAACACCGGCCAAGCCGCCTCGTTCTGCTGTAGCAGGTGGTTGTTGCTGTCGAGCCGCACCAGCCTGGCGTCGGGCATCACTGCTGCGAGGTGGCGAGCCTCTTCTACGGGCACACCTCTGTCGTTGATCGAATGGAGGATCAGCGTCGGTATGTCGAGGTCGGCCGCAATATCGGAAACGTCGATCTCCACGACCGCTTCACATATTCGAGCCGACATTTCGGGTGAGGTCGATCGCCGGAACAGATCTCCGAAGGCGTCCCAGAGTTCGGGCGACAGATCCGGGATCATGTTCGCGGTGAAGAATCGTCGGAACGACGGGTCGTCGCTCCCCCAACCCAGGCGGATCAATTCGGCCTGGAGGTCGGCTTCACGTCGGGCATTCTCCCGGTTGGGTCTGACGGCGAGGCCCCGGGCGTATCCGTTGACGATGACCAGCTTCGAGACCTTGTCCGGGTGGCGATGGGCATAGGCGATGGCGACTGCGCCGCCCTGACTGAGACCTAGGAGGGGGAAGCGTTCGAGGCCCAGGTTTTCGACCACTGCCTCGAGGTCTTGAACTGCGACTTCGATGCCGAGATCTTCTACGTCTTGATCGGACAATCCCATGCCGCGACCGTCGTAGCGAACGAGGGTGCGCCCGGCCATCAGCCCGTCGAGCCACGGCCGCCAAACCGGGCTCTGCCACTCGAAGTCCAGGTGGGTGATCCAGTGGGCCGCTCGCACGAGCGTTGGGCCGGCGCCCACCGTTGAGTGGGCGATACACGTTCCGTCGGCTGAAGTCGCGAAACGGATCTGCTGAGGCATCTCGCGAGGTGCCGTGGTGGCTGCGGTCGTGGGTTCGCCAGTCTCGACTTCGGCTGCTTCACCGACGAACTGGTACCCGCGCCCGTGGACCGTTCGGATGAGTCGCTGGGCGTCGCCGTCATCGGCCAAAGCCTGTCGGGCCGATCTGATCCGGCTGGTGAGCGCCGATTCAGACACGAAGCGGTCACCCCAGACTCCATCGAGCAGTTCGTTCTTGGTGATGACCCGTTCGCGGTTCGCGATCAGATACGACAAGACGTCGAACACCTGAGGTTGGACCGGGATCAGGTCACCACCAGCCGTCAGGCTGTAGCGGTCGGTATCTAGTCGGAAGTCGCCGAACTCGTACTGCACCTAGACCTCGTTTCGTGCCGATGCCATTGTCCGCCGGGTTGTTGCAGCCAGCATGTCAGCCACCTCCGAAGCATCATTCTGCTGGAGTTCGCGGGAGATGACCTCGACACAGAGTGGGCTGGTTGACCCGATCTCGTCCAGGGTCCGAACGAAGCGACCGAGGTCGAACTCACCATCGCCACAAGGTCTGCGGTTCCACAGGCAGTCTTCGATGTAGTCATCGTGCTCTGGCTCGAGCGTCCCATCGTTGATCTGAACCGAGGTGATCAGTTCGGGCGGCAGCTGCTCCAGTTGTGACCAGTCCCAGCGCCCGCGCTCGAGGTGCCACGAATCCACACACAGGCCGCCGTTGTTGCGGCCCGCTCGCTCGACAACTTCTCGAGCGGTCTCGATGTCGTGGGCGGCCTGAATTGGGATCGGCTCGAGGCCGACCATCACATCGTGTTCGGCGACTCGATCGCACAACGCACCGAAAGCTTCTGCGGCCTCGGAGGGTGTCGCGTCGAATGCTGCGACGGCCGTCAGGTGGCGGGCGCCGAACTCGATCGCCATCTCGATGCAGGTCTCGCCGAGGGCCTGCATCTCCGCAGTGCTGCCTGGCGCCCAACCGCGCGTCGCCTCGATCTCGACGATACGCAGCCCATGTCGCGCCGCGACGTCGATCAACTCGGCCGGTTCGCGCCCGAGCTCTCTTGTCTGGTGCACATAGTCCCTGTGGAGCAGCCCAACCCCATCGAATCCCGCTGCTCCCACGGCCGCCATACGATCGTCGAAGGCAACGTGGCCCAGCGAGAAATGGCTCGACACCACGTGACCGGGTCCGAGATCAGCCGCCTCGATCACGTCAGGACTCCCGGAGGCCGGCTTCGACCATCAACGGCAGCAGCACCTCCCGGAACTGTTGGAGGCCAGCGAGGTAGTCGACCCAGTTGATGGTGATCCCGTCGAGGCCGGCATCGGCGAACTGCTGCATTCCGTCCACGACCTGTTCGGGTGTACCGACGAGGGGCAGGGCGCCGTAGCCGGCGATCAAGTTCGCGGCCATCCCCTGCCACGCATCACCCAGCGCGCTCTCGGAGTTGGGAATGAGGACATCGAGCAGGTTCTTTACTCCTTCCCAGTCACCCTGGGTGTTCACGTAATGATCGCGGTAGGCGAGGGCTTCGGCTTCGGTGTCGCGGCAGACGATGTAGCCCTGACCGAATACGAGGATCTCGCGGCCGTAGTCTTCGCGGGCGATGCGTTTGACTTCCTTTGCCAATTCACCGGCTGTGGCGAAATCGGGAGCAACCACGAAGTTGAGGTCGGCATGTTTGGCCGCGAACTGCTGGCCTCTGGGGCTGTTGCCGGCCGACATCAACACCGGATACGGATCCTGGACCGGTTTGGGTTCGGAGTACGCGCTCGGCGACGAGAAGAACGGTCCCTCGTAGTCGAAGTCGCCTTCTCTCGTCCAGAGTTCCTTACACAGAGCGATCCAGTCGTCGGCGTAGTCGTAACGCTCGTCGTGCTCCTTCTGCGGAGCGCCGAACATGGCGAT
>JBPCTU010000141.1:0-2510 GCA_051011515.1 Acidimicrobiales bacterium | reverse complement strand
CTCGTAGATGTAGGGCTCTGCGGAAGCGAAGCCCTGCTGGCCGTAGGCGCCGTCTTCAGCGACGAAGCGTGCCGGGCCGGCGTCGTAGGAACCGTCGATCTGGTCCTCGGTGATGATGCCCTGGTCGACCAGCCACAGGAGGTAGGTCGCAGGCCCGAAGGCCACGATGAGCGTGTCGTCGGGCAGGTCTGCGACGGCTTCGACGCCGGGGAACTGCTCGGGGTTCCACATGATGATCTGCGGGTTCTTGTCGAGAGGCGTCACAACCGACACGGTCGGCTGACCGTCGGAGTTCTCGACGGCTTCGTCGGTGCTGACGTAGCCGAACATGATGTCGGGCTCTGCGTACATCTGTGCTGAGACCTGCTGGAACCCGATAGCGGGACCACTTTCACGGATCTCGATGTCCACGCCGGTGTCCACGCCGCCGTGCGCGATGAGTGTCCCGCGGACGATGCCGGTGTCGACGACTTCGTAGTCGTCGCCCAGCAACTCGTAGGTGGCGCCGTGCTCGGCTTCTGCGTGCCAGTCGGTCTGCACGACGACGGTCTCGGGGCACACGCCGGCGAGCACGTCCGCCTCGACCATGAGCGCGTCGCTCATCTCTTCGTCGGTCATTTCCTCGTCGGAAGCCTCTTCGTCGGAAGCCTCTTCGTCAGACGCTTCGGTTTCCTCACTCGACGAGTCATCGTCGTCGTCGCTGCCGCAGGCGGCTGCGACAAGGCCGAAGACCGCGAGAACGGCAATCAGCAAGAACCATCGGTTTGTTTTCATGTGTTTGTTCCCCTCCTAGGGAGATCCCGAACTGGATTTATAGTCGGACTTGGCACCCGTATCTAGGCAGTCTCCACCTAGCCGGGCGATTCAGTGGTCTCGTGCCATCTGCCGATGGCGACTCTACGTATCAGCCCGAAGCCAGAGAAAACCGCATAGCCGAGCAGCGCGGCGAGGATCGTCGCGCCGTAGAGGAGCGGGATCGTGGTGGTGCGCGCCGAGTACTGGTCGATGAGGATGCCGATTCCCTTGTCGCCCCTGCGGAAGAAGAAGTCGCCGACGATGGCACCGATGACCGACAGTCCCGCGGCAATCCTGAAGCCTGCGAATATGGCGGGCGAAGCGGTGGGCATCTGCAGCTTCCAAAGACGCGTCCAACGGTTCGCATGGTGGAGCGTGAACAGATCGTGGTGGCCCTGGTCCACCGACTGGAGGCCGAACAGCGTGTTGTTGATGATCGGGAAGAGGGCGATGATCACGCAGACCAGAATCCTGGCGTTGCGCCCGTACTCGAAAAGGATGCCGATCAGAGGGACCAGGGCAAGGATCGGGATGCTCTGGAGGGCGACCGCGTAAGGGAAGACCGAGCGTTCGACCCAGCGGGCCTGGCTCATGAAGATGGCCAGGGACATTCCGAGCACGATGGCTATGCCGAGGCCGATGAGGGCGATCTGGGCGGTCACCCAGAGCGCTTGGAGCATCTCCCATAGGTTGTCCCACACCAGGAAGCTTTCCTGAATGACCTCGTGCGGCGGCGGAACGAGGAAGGCCTTGTTCTCCGACATCCCGTCGTAGGAGAGCCAGTACCAGGCGGCGATGAAGATCCCGAAAATCGCGAGCGGCCCGAGTATGTCGATGGGTGTGAGCCGACGTGGCTTTTTGGGTTGAATCAGCTGAGGTTCGTCGAGCGGCGACTCGGGATTCTCTGCGTCGTCGACCACGTCGGTGATCAGCGTCTCACTCATGTATGCGCGCCACGTAGTGCCAGTGAAATCTCCCCAGACAGCGTCGCGAATCGCGGGTCGAACCGGAGATCGGATTTTCGCGGGTAGTCGAACGGAATGTCATACTCGGCCACGATGCGACCTGGCCGGGCTGACATCACCAGCACCCTCGTCGACATGAACACGGCTTCGCTGATGGAGTGGGTGATGAACAGTCCCGCGAAACCCTCGTGTTGGAAGAGTTGCAGGGTCTCCTCATTGAGGTGCTCCCGCGTTATCTCGTCGACAGCTCCGAAAGGCTCGTCGAACAGGAACACCGGTGGGCTCAGAGTGAGCGTGCGGGCAAGCGAGACACGCATCTTCATGCCGCCCGACAACGACTTGGGGTAGTGCTCCTCAAAGCCTGCGAGACCGACGAGTTCGATGGCGTCCTTCGCGAGGGCAGCCCGCGTCGACTTTTTGAAGCCATGGAGTTCGCCGAAGAGCTCGACGTTCTTCTGGACGGTTCGCCAGTGCAGCAGGGTGGCGTCCTGGAAGACATAGCCCAATCGCTCCCTATCGACGGTGACCTCACCGCCCGATGGTTCCAGGAGACCGGACGCGATCTTTAGCAATGTCGACTTCCCGCAGCCCGACGGGCCGACCACGGTGACGAACTCGCCGGGTTCGACCGTGAAGCTGACATGGTCGACGGCGTGGGTCCCATCGGGAAACACCATCGAGATGTCGTCGAAAGTCAGCGAGGTCGTGGTGACCTCGGCGAGGTTGGTCATCGCCCTCCCCTGGGTGATC
>JBPCTU010000140.1:0-4687 GCA_051011515.1 Acidimicrobiales bacterium | reverse complement strand
ATCTTCGACCTGGCCAACGAGCCGGGCGCCAACGGTTTCGGAACCGATGTGGAGACGGCTCTCCAACCCGCGTGGGAAGAGCTCGGCATCACGGCCGAAGACATCGGCGAGCTGCAATGACGACTGGTAGCCGTCAGGCGACGGAGACGACGATTCGTTCAGCGGTCGGTCGACCAACCCCGATAGGGGTGTCATCCACCGAAACCGTCGCAGTTCCGTCGGGCGCAATCGAGAGCATGGTTCCGCGGCGTCCCGGCATCAGACCGGATGACTCGAGGAACTCGAGCTGGCCGGGTTCGAACTCGAGCTCCTCGGGAATCCGCAACACCGTGAACCCTTGGCCGGATTCGACCCCCGAAAGCCGCACCGCGGCAGGCGGAGCCGAGTAGCCCGTCCCAGGGATCGGGTTGCCATGGGGACAGGTGTCAGGGTGGCCGAGCTTTTCGAGCATGGCTTCTTCGACCTGGGGCGATATCACGTGTTCCCAGCGGCCGGCTTCGTCGTGGGCCTGGGTCCAATTCATGCCGAGCATGTCGACAAGGAACCTCTCGGCCAGACGATGACGGCGAACGATGGTGGCGGCAAGCTCTTGACCACTGGACGTGAGTGTGATCTCGCCGTCGGCCGAGGTCTCGACAAGGCCTTCGCGTTCCATGCGCCGAATCATCTCCGAAACTGCTGGCCGCGAAACATCGAGCCGCTCGGCTATCCGTGCCTGGATGACCTCGACGCCATCCTCGGCCAGCCCGTAGATGGTCTCGCTGTACTCCTCGAAGGCTGGATGGTGCTCGGCAGACTCGTAAGGCACAGGCTCAGGCTACCAGGCGCCCCCCGAGCCGGAAGCGGCCGCGACTGGGCTCAGCCGTACGCGCCGTAGCCGCCGTCAACGTTGAGACCTATGCCGTTGATGTAGTTGGATTCGGGCAGGCACAAGAAGAGCGCGGCATGGGCGATGTCTTCGGGCATCGCCATCCGGCCCATCGGGCTGAAGTTCTCGTAGAACTCCTTGAGGCTCGGATCAGCCTCCATGATCGGCTTGGTCATCCCGCTGAGGATCGTCGATGGGTGGATGCAGTTGACAGTGATCTGGGGAATGAGCTCCTGCGACAGCACTCGGGTGAGGCCTTCGAGCGCATGTTTCGACGCGGTGTAGCTAGCGAGCCCCGGCGAGGAGCGCAGCGTCACGGCCGACCCGATGTTGACGATCCGGCCGGTCTCGCGCTTTTGCAGCTCGGGCACTGCCGCCCGACACAGCCGCATCGCTGCCTTCACGTTGAGGTCGAAGTGCATGTCCCAGATCTCGTCGGTCAGATCTGCGATCTCTGCATAAACGACTCGGCCGGCGTTGTTGAGCAGTATGTCGATCTGGCCGAAATTGTCGACCGCCGCGTCGACGATCGTCTGAGCTGCTTCATCGGCGGTCACGTCTTGTTCGAGGATCCCGACGCCGGGCACATCTGCCATCGCCTCCTTGAGGCCTGGCCCGTTGACATCAACGGCGAACACCCGGGCACCCTGCTCGGTGAACATCTTGGCCGCCGCTTCACCAACGCCACTGGCGCAGCCGGTTATGAGCGCAACTTTGCCATCGAGCCGATACTTCTCAGCCATTTCGGTCCCCCTGTTTCGGTCGTGCCGACACGCTAGTCAAGTCGCTCAATCTGTGGTTTGACGGAGCCGTTCCAGCTCTTCCCAGCTCTGGTACCGGGTCAGGCCGTCGTCGTCGAAGTAGATGATCGCTCCGTCGCATATGAAGAGGTATTCGGTGTCCTCCAGTGCTTCGGTCTCACCGTGGAGCACGCCACACGGTTCGTAGTCATAGTCACCGGCCTCGAGGACCGCTCCCCGCACCCGCAACCTTCCCTTGAGAACGTAGGTGTGGGCGTCCGACAAGTGTTTGTGGGGCGCGGCCACGTATCCCTTCTTCCATCTGTAGAGCGCGACCCAACGTCCGGTCTCGGAGCCAGTCCACAAGACCTTCTTCCAGGCCATGCCGGGCGCTGTTTCGATCCAAGGTTCGTCGGCTCTGACGATGATGTCGGCCAGCTGATCGTTGATCGGGGTCACGTCTTGTAGCGGCATTTGAGGCCTCCGGTGCGATAGCGGTCTCGCGAGAGACTACGACGCCAGCCCCACAGACGCCGCCGATCACTGCACGTAGAATGAACCCCATGGCGACTTACTCCTACGACCACATTCACTTCCGCAGCGAGGATCCCCACGCGGCTCGCGATTACTGGGAGAAGAACTTCGGTGCCACGGTCGTACGCGAGAAGGAGCTCGGCGGTGCGCCCTCGTTCACCTTTGACCTGCAAGGAATGCGATTCGATGTCTCTGGTCGTGCTGAAGGCGAAGACCCGATCAGGAGCACGACCGACCCCCGATACGGACTCGATCACTTCGGGCTACTGGTCGACGACATGGACACTGCAGAAACAGAGCTGCGGGCCAATGGAGTTCACTTCATATGTGAACCCTGGGAGATTCGTCCCGGCGTGAAGATCGCCTTTGTCGAGGGCCCTGACAACATCAGCATCGAACTAGCCCAACGCAACGAGTAGGCCAGCCATGACTCCGAACAGCAGACGGAAAGCGCTCCTTGTCGGGTCGTTGCCGTTCGAGGATGAAACCGAGGCAATGCAACTGGCAATGGACAAACTCGGTCCGACGTTGCTGGCGCTTCCTGACGGCGAGATCGGCGAACGCACCGAGACCCACCCAAAGGGCGATCGGGCCGCGTGGGTACAAACCATCAGTGATCGATGTGAGGCCGATACCGAGACGTGGTCGGTCATCAGGGCAGCAGAGCGCAACGAAGACGGATTCTCTGCCGACTACGGACGTGGCGCGCAGCTGTCACCCAAGGTGAAACGGGCCGAGTTGGCCGAGCACCTCGACCTCGGCTGGAGCACGTTCGCACGCCAGAGCTATCCGCTCTTCAAACAGCAGGCCGCCCGCTCTGGTCGCGACGACCTCCGGTTCCAGGTCGGCCTCCCGACTGCACTCGGCATGACGTTCGGGATGATGTCACCGCTCAATGCATTGCGCTACTCGAAACCGTTCACCAAACGCCTTGCGTTCGAGGCGAACGAAATCTTGGACTTCACCGATGGTGACGTACAGTTCCAACTCGAGGTGCCCGGTGAACTGGCCCTTGCTTATCGCCTACCGAGTTTCGCTGTCGGGCTGTCGACGAGGACCATTCTCGACCTCGTCGGGCGGATCAGGCCCGAGGCGCCTTTTGGCATTCATGTGTGTTTCGGCGATCTCAACAACAAGGCGCTGATCAACGCGCCAACCCTCGACAAGTTGGTCAACTTCACCACCAGCATCGTGGCCAAGTGGCCGACCACCCACGAGCTGAACTACATCCACATCCCACTCGCCGAGGCCGAGGACCCGCCGCCCATAGACACGGACTGGTACGCACCACTCGCCCACCTGGATCTACCCGAAGGTGTGCGATTCGTCGCGGGCTTCGTGCACGACAGGCGCACACCAGAAGAACACCTGGAGATCCTGGGGATCCTCGACGGGCTCCGACCCGACGGCGTAGACGTCGCCAGCTCATGTGGCCTCGGTAGGCGGGACCGAGACACTGCCCTTGGCCTGCTCGATGTGACCATGGAACTCACGCAGAATTGAACATGGCTCCCAGCTGGCAAGTCGAAAAGTTGACGCCCCGCTTAGGAGCGGTTGTCGACGGCCTCGACGCGGGGGCTCTGGTCCAGTCGGAGACCTTCGACTTTCTGCACGACCTACTCATGGACCACCAAGTTCTGGTGATCCCGGACTTCACCCGCGATGCCGACTCGCTCTACGAACTGGGACGCGGGCTGGGTCCGGTCTCGAACGATCACCACCTCTATTTGTCGCACCCCGACAACGCGAACGTCGTGGTTTTGGAGTGGGGTGGAGACGACAGACCTGATGCGGCTGAATGGCATTCGGACATGACATACCTGCCCAAACCCCCCTTCGCCTCTGTGCTGCAATCGATCGTGGTGCCGCCCGCTGGCGGCGACACCTTGTGGGCGTCGATGTACTCGGTCTACGACGCCCTGCCCGACGGACTGCGGTCCGAGATAAGCGAACTCTCGGCAGTACACGACATCGGCGCGTTTCGTACACCCGCCTACATGGCCGGCGACGTTGATGGCTTGAACGAGGCCCTGTCCACCACGGGAAGTGCCGTCCACCCGATGGTCACCCAGCACCCGGTCACGGGGAAGGCTTACCTCAACGTGAGCGAATCGTTTACCAGGTTCGTGATCGGGTTGTCCGCCCCCGAGAGCGCGCGGCTGTTGACTCTCCTGTTCGACCTGATCAATCGCCCCGACCACCATGTGCGACTGCGCTGGTCGCCGGGAACGGTGGCGATTTGGGACAACCGCGGTACCCAGCACTACGCGGTCGCCGACTATTTCCCCTACCGTCGAGTCATGCACCGAGTGGCCGTCACCGCGGATGCGAGGTCTGGCAGCTGACGCGAGGTCAGCTGGTGCCGAACGTGAGGCCAAGTTCTCTGAGCCAGCGACGGTACGCGATAGCGGTGGCATCGGCCTTGACGTGGAACTCCGCTTTTGGGTCGAGAGGGAGGAGTTCTGGCCGTTGTGACTCCACAACGGGTAGGTCCTGATAGACGATCTCGTCGATGTACGCGAGGAAGTCGGAATCGGGCAGATCG
>JBPCTU010000139.1:0-13217 GCA_051011515.1 Acidimicrobiales bacterium | reverse complement strand
ACTGCGAACCGGGTGACATCGAGCCGTTGCCGTCGACCCGACTGACCTAGGGTTCGGCCGTGCAGATTCGAGCGTTCCAGGAACTGATGGACGACCTCTACGGCGAGGCCGACCGAGAGCGTGGCGTCCCGGCAACGGTCGCGTGGCTGGCCGAAGAGGTCGGCGAGCTGGCTCAGGCAGTCAGAAAAGGAAGTGCGCAGCAGCAGCTGCACGAGTTCGGGGACGTCTTGGCTTGGCTTGCTTCCCTCGCCAACCAGATGGACATCGACCTCGAAGCGGCCGCAGAACGCTACGTGACGAACCCGCCCTGACGCCCGGAGGCCTTCATCTGCCGGTCAGCCCTCGGTTATCAGCACCTGCTCGACGATCACCGGCTCGCCGGGTCCACCGCCGGCCAAACGTTCGTCCGGCACATGAAGCGCCAAGATCTCTTCGAGCACGTCCAGACCCTCGATCGTTCGACCGAACGTCACGTAGGTGCCGCGACCCGACCCGTCGGGGTTGCCGGGTTCGCCGTCCAACAGGGCCGTCTCGGGCCCGGCGCTGAAGAAGTACTGAGCGCTCGCGCTGTCGGGCGCCGGCGTGCGAGCCATCGCCAGGTCACCGACCTGATAGCTGAAACCATCAGCTTCATCCTCGATCGTGTAGCCGGGCCCGGGGTCGGCTCCCGAGTTCGTGTGAGGGGAGCCGCCTTGAATGATGGCGATGGAAGGTGCTGTCCGGAATATCGACGTGTCGTCGTAGTAGTGGTACCGGGCCAGGACCACGAAGTTGTTTACAGTCTCGGGCGTGGCAGCAGTGTCCAACTCAACGGTGATGTCGCCGTAGTTGGTCACAAACTTCGCTGTGTAGACGACGTCGGGATCGATACACATCGAGGGGACGCTCGAGAACTCGGTCGTGCGCGGCGACGAGCCGTCGGCAGCCGGACAGGGCGTCTCACCAGTCACCTCCGCACCCGCGCCGGGCGGCTCCACCTCGGCGACAGCGAAGCCCGGCGGCAGCTCGGGCACATCCTCCGGGTCGACGTCGCTGATCTGACCCAAGCCGGCGATCGTAGGCGGTGGAGGAACCACGACTCCGGGGCCGACCATCGCCAGGGTGAACACCTCGAGGTCATCGAGGAAACGCACCTCGGCCACATCGATCTCGACGATCTCGGGCTCAGCATCCAGGTCGGACAGGCTCCATCTGGCAACCTTCAGCTCCCCCGGGCCCTCAAGACATTCGACACCCTCCTCCAGCGACCCGCCGGCGCCGAAGAAACCTTCGTCGGTCAGCTCGATTCCCACTGCTTCGAAGAACTTGCCCATCGTCGCGTTTGCGCCCGCAGCACTCTCCACGAACGGATGAATGTGGATGATTCCGTCGCCGTGCGTGTGAATTCCCTCGGGGTCGGAGTCATCGGCGATGGGTTCCACGAACGACTCGCAGACGTAGATCCCATACGCGGCGTGCCAGTGGTCGCCGACGGCAGGCCCGTCGCGGGCTCCACTACCTGTGCCTGCACCGCCGCCTTCGGTGCCTTCGTCAGCCTGGACGCCATTGTCATCGGTTTCGTGGGCGGTCGCGTCGACATCCGACTGCTCCGAAGACGAGCTCTCCGAGTCCTGGGTATCTGCCGAGTCGTCGTCGCCTCCGCACGCCGCCAGCAACAGAACGCCGGCGAACAGGAACAGGAGGGAGGCTGTGGAACGTCTACGCATGGCCGCCGACGGTATCGGTTGCCGGGGGGCTGCAAGCGTCGGTCAGGTCCTCAGATCGACCAGAGCCTCGGCAATCTGGACCGCGTTCAGCGCCGCTCCCTTACGGAGGTTGTCGCCGGACACGAACAGCGAAAGGCCGTTCTCGAAAACCGAGTCGACTCGAACTCGACCAACAAGTGTTGTGTCGATGCCCGCCGACTTGAGCGGAGTAGGGATCTCATCGATGGTCACACCGTCGGCATCGCTCAATAGAGCGGTTGCAGTTTCGGGCGAAATCGCTCTATTGAACCCGGCGCTGATGGCCAACGAATGGCCAGTGAAGACCGGTACCCGCACACAGGTTCCCGAGACTCGGAGATCCGGAAGCTCGAGGATCTTGCGGCTCTCATCGCGGAGCTTCTTCTCTTCGTTTGTCTCGAACATGCCGTCATCAACCAGGTCGCCGCAGTGTGGGATCACGTTGAAAGCAATGGGTTCGGCGAAATTGTCACCCTCGGGGAAGTCGATCGCGTTCCCATCGTGGGTCAACTCGGTTGCTCGAACCGCGGTTTTCTGGATCTGCTCATCCAACTCAGCGACCCCACTCAGGCCGGCTCCAGATGTGGCTTGATAGGTGCTCACTACCATCCGTTCGAGACCGGCCTCGATATCGAGCGGCTTGAGGACAGGCATAACCACCATCGTTGTGCAATTGGGGTTGGCGACAATTCCCTTGGGGATGTCCTCCAACGCGTGTCGGTTCACCTCCGGGACCACGAGCGGGACCTCCGGGTCCATGCGCCAGGCGGAGGAGTTGTCGACAACGGTTACACCGGCTGCCGCAACCTTCGGGGCCAAGGCTTTTGAGGTCGACCCGCCCGCCGAGAAGAGCGCGAGGTCAAGGCCGTCCCACGAAGCCGTTTCCGCATCCTCGACTGTGATGTCGCGACCATCGAAGTTGATGCTTCGACCGGCGCTGCGAGCCGAGGCGAAAAGGCGGATGGAGTCGATGGGGAAGTCGCGCTCGAGAAGAATCCTCTGCATGACCGTTCCGACCTGGCCGGTTGCGCCGACAACTGCTACGTGCATGGTTGCCAGCGTATCGAAGCTGGAAATACAAGCCGAGCGGTTATCAACCGCTAGCGGGCCAGCCAGTGATCGGCGATCGTTTCGATCGCGTCGGCGAACACCGGAGCCATGTCAACCGTCTCGATCTCGATGCGAGCTGCCGAGAAGGTGTCCAGCTGCACTTCCTCGAGCGGTTGGAGCAGCGCCATCGGTTCACCAGGCATCTTGCCGGAGAAGAACTCGGCCACAGGTCCCTCGTCGCCCCGGGGCTCCGGTTCGATGCTCGGCCGGCCCGCGTATTCCTCACGAACAGCGCCGGTCCCTGAGGGATCAAAGTTCGTGAGCGATTCCGTGCCCACCGGGGCAGGAGGTGTGACATCGGTGATCCCTCGCCAGAGGAGCAACATCGACGGGTCGTCGTCGACCTCTGCGGCGAAGGCCAACAACACTGCAACCCCGTGTTTGCAGGGGTCTCCCCAGTCCGGGCATTGGCAGTCGAAGGCCACGTCGAGAGCGCCAGGCACCGCCGCTCCGACGTCGCTCCGGCTGGCTTCCCGTTCGTTCTCGTTTGCCAAACGGCACGCCACGGTCACTTCGTACGGATCTTCTCTGGATCCGCTCACACTGGCGTTCACGGTGCCGGCCTCGACATCAAGGCCGCTCACATTGTTCTTGCGGACATACTGCCGACCGCGAGAAAGGCGTGCACCTTCCGCCATCACGGCGGCCAGCTCTGCCAGTGCTTGTGCTTCGAGGTTCCTCAGACGGCTCATGGCTCGTCCACCGACTCTGGGCCAAGGGAGAGCAGGTCGCGAAGATCGTCGGTGTTCATCTCGGTCAGCCAACTCTCGCCGCTCCCGACGGCACGGTCGGCGAGATCCTTCTTCTCCTGCAGTAAATCGTCGATACGTTCTTCAAGAGTGCCCTGACACACCAGCTTGTGAACGAACACCGTTCGGGTCTGACCGATGCGCCAGGCACGGTCGGTGGCTTGATCCTCGACGGCAGGGTTCCACCAGCGGTCGTAGTGGATGACCCTCGTGGCTGCGGTCAAGTTCAGGCCGGTGCCACCGGCCTTCAGCGAAACCAGCTGCACGGGTGGCCCACTACCTGCCTGGAAGTCCTCGACCATCTTCTCTCTGCGAGCCCGGCTGACCCCACCGTGAAGGAAGGCGGCGTTGATGTCGAGGCGTTGACGCATGTGGTCGGCAAGCAACTCGCCCATACCCCGGTACTGAGTGAACACGAGCGCCCGGTCTCCGGCATCGAGCAACTCGTCGATGAGGACATCAAAACGATCGAGCTTCCCCGAGCGGCCGGCCACCGTGGAACCGTCAGCAAGAAAGTGAGCCGGATGATTGCAGATCTGCTTGAGCTTGGTGAGGGTGGCGAGAATGAGACCGCGCCGCTTCATTCCATCTTCCGCTTCAGCTTCCGCCAAGAAGTCGTTGAGCACCGCTCGGTAGAGACCAGCTTGTTCGGGCGTCAACGTTGCCCACGCAATCTGTTCGACCTTGTCCGGCAAGTCGGGCACCAGGGACTTGTCGGCCTTGGTACGCCGCAACACGAAAGGACCGGTTAGGCGGCGCATTCCCTCCAACGCGCGTTCATCGTTGCGTTGCTCGATGGGTGTGGCGAACCTGTCTCGGAACCAGGTCACCCCGCCAAGCATCCCCGGATTGGCAGCATCGAGTATTGACCACAACTCGGCCAGCCGATTCTCGACAGGCGTACCAGTCAGCGCCAGGGTCTGTTGACTCGACAGCTCTCGAACCGCTCGAGCCGCGTGAGTGTGGTGGTTCTTGATGGCTTGCGCCTCATCGCATATCACCAGCTCCCAATCGATGGTGGCAAGCGTCTCGACGTCCCGCGTCGCAGTGCCATACGTGCTGATCACCAGGTCGGCTTCAGCAGCGGTGGCAACAAGTTTCGAACCTGTTGGCCGCCCCGAGCCATGCACCACGGCGATGCGCAAGGTCGGAGTGAAACGGGCCGATTCGGCCTCCCAATTGTGCACGACCGACAGCGGGCACAACACGAGCGAAGGTCGGTCCCCGGCAAGCGACAGGACGTGGGCCAGCGTGGTTGGGGTCTTTCCGAGGCCCATGTCGTCGGCAAGACATCCGCCGAGGCCCAGCCGTCGTAGGAACTGCATCCACGACAGGGCGCGGCGCTGGTACGGGCGCAGCTGACCCACAAAGATCTCGGGCTCGCGCGATTCGCGCAGTTCGTCGTCGGGAAGCCCTGCGAGCAACTGGGTCAACCAGCCACCTGCCCCCTCGCCGTCGGAGTCATCTTCGCCGGTCGTGAGCTCGACATCGACATCGGCAAACGCCGTCGCCGCGGTCCGCACAACTTCCGCCGGCGTCATCGAGGAAGAATCGCTTCGCCGAGTCACCAGCTCTTGGAGAGCGCTACGGGCCTGCGCCGCGTCAACCCGGACCCACTCGCCACGTAGCTGCACCAGGCCTGAGTGTGACTGTGCCAGGGCTTGCAGCTCCTGTTCGGTCAGCTTCTCGTCGCCCAACGCCAGGGCCCAGTCAACATCCACCATGGCTGAGCCCAAGTCGGAGCTCACCCCACCCCCTTCTGTGGGAGTTGCCTCTGCAGTCAGCCGAAGCCGAGTCCTCACCAGCCCCTTCGGGACCAGCACCGGAGCTCCTGATCGTTGACACAGGTCGAGCCCGTCCACCAGGAGCAGTGCAACCTCGTCGAGATCCAGGTCGACAACACCAGTCCCCGGGTTGTCATCGAGGCGATCGAGGCCCGGGACGATAGCGGCCAGGCGCAGCGAGAGGTCGTGGGTGTAACGCCGAACCGGCCTCAACGACCCACCGTCGACCAGCGCTTGTGCCGGCGCAGCTCCCTCGAGCACCTCGAGCCAAGTAGCGGACTTGGTGGGATCGTCCAGAGATACCACCTCGAACCTGAGTTCCCAGTTCTCGTCAGGATCGCCAGGTTCGAGTCGCCCACGAGACGTCAACGGAGTCGAACCTTCGGCCAGCGACCTGAGCTCGCTGAAATGCCCACTCAGTTGGGCGAACGTTGCCTCGTGGCGTTCGTTCTCGCCAACGACGACGCCAACGTTGTCGGTCAATGCCGTCGTGACTCGACGCGTAGCGACGACGTGAGCTGACCGCGAACGCGGCAGCGGCGGCTTCCATGAGGCGGCCACCAAACCTCTTCTACAAGCCGCATCGGCGAGTTGATCGATGATGCCGCGGCCATCAATTGTGCCACCGGCGACCACCACCGGAGGCAAGACCTCGAGCAACGTGTCGATCCTGTGGTCGAGGCTCGGATGGTCGATCAGCGCCCAGCCGGCACGCCAACGAAGACCCGTGGTTTCGAGGTTCGGTAGGATCAAACCAGTCACTGCAGCGTCGATCGCCAGTGAACAAGCGCCATGTAGCCAACGCGCCGACGGACTCCAGCTCGAAGTGGGGTATCGATCAGCCATCAAATCCAGCACGACCCTGGGCGAGGCGAGCAGACCTGAAACGTGCAAGACATCGTGGTCGGGCACAGCAACCACGATCGGCTCGAGATCAGCTTCGCGCGTGGCCCACCAGGACCCCATCTGGGCTCCGGCCAACCGTCTGAGCTTGTCTCCGGGCAAGCCGACGCCCTGCTCCCAACCCCAGAACGCGGCCCCCTGTTTGGTCCAGGTGACCTGGAGAGACGCTTGAAGCCCTGAGTTCACAGCTCGTACTGGACCGATGCCTCAGCTGTCGAGCTCGAAGGCGCCATGAAGAGCGACCGTCGCGCGATCGACCTGATCCTCTGAGACGACACAGCTGATTCGGATCGCCGACGTCGAAATCATCTCGATGTTGACGTCGCTCTCGGAGAGGGTCTCGAACATCTGGGCCGCGACTCCGGGGTTCGACGCCATTCCGGCTCCAACAACCGATACACGACCAATGTCCGCGTCGGTGGTGACCTCACCCGCTCCGAGCTCAGCCGCGACCGAGCGAGTCACCTCGGCACCGATGTCGAGCTGTTCGCGGGGAAGGGTGAAAGAGATGTCGGTGGACTTGTCCTCAACGGAGACGTTCTGCACGATCATGTCGACGTTGATCTCGGCATCGGCCAACGAGCGGAACAGCCGTGCGGCAACCCCCGGCTCGTCGCGTACGCCGGCGACGGTGAGCTTGGCCTGTGACGTGTCGGGCACGACGGCCCGGATGATCGCCTTCTCCATGTCTGGCTCCTCTTCTACCACCCACGTACCGGTCTCCCAGGTGAACGCGGAACGGACGTGTAACGGCACTTGATAATTTCGGGCAACTTCGACCGACCGCATCGCCGGCTTCGGGCATCCCACGGCCGTCATCTCGAGCAACTCATCGAAGCTGATGACTCCGATCTTGTGCGCCGTCGGGCAGATTCTCGGGTCGGTCGTGAATACACCGGACACATCGGTGTACAACTCGCAGGCGTCGGCACCAAGGCCGTGAGCCAGAGCAACCGCTGTCGTATCGGACCCCCCGCGGCCAAGAAATGTGACGTCGTTCGCCGTCGAGACACCCTGAGCACCCGCTACAACCGCGACCCGCCCCTCATCCACTGTCTGTCGAACCCTCTTCGGATTGACCTCGAGGATCTTCGCGTTCCTGTGGTTCGTGTCGGTCAAGAAGCCGGCTTGGGAGCCGGTGAACGAGTCGGCGGCGATGCCCAGATCGTGAAGTGCCATACACATCAGCGCTATCGCTTTGCGTTCGCCGGCCGTGATGAGCATGTCCATCTCTCGACCTGGCTGAGTCGTCGACACGTCATCGGCCAGCTTCAGGAGAGTGTCGGTCTCCTTGCCCATGGCACTGATCACGAGGACGACGTCGTCGCCCCGAGCTCTTGTGTGGCGGACGTGATCGGCGACCTCGCGCATGCGCGTGGCGTCGACGACCGACGTGCCCCCGAACTTCTGCACGATGAGACTCACGCCTGACAACGCTACTGGCGCGGGTTGGCTCTACCTCGCCCTTTCCTGCACCCGTTCCCGGGCGACATCGGCGTCGGGGCCGAGCCTAGGAAGTCTCTGGGGTGGTGTCGGCAGAAGACTCTGCCCAATGCCTTGGAGGGGTGTCGTCTGGGGTTATCCGCGCTCTACCCCAACAGAATTCGCGGTTTCGCATCCGGTACCGAGTTCGCTCTCGAAAGCAACGAAAAACCGTGTAGCCGTGTCGCCAAAGCTCCGTTGTCACATCCTGGGGAACGGAGTCGGAGGGTTCGTCGCGGGCAACAGTGGGCTCGCAGAAGTGGAGGACCGAACCCGGGCCCATGTACTCCTTCAGTTCGACCAACAAAGCCGACAGGTGGGGTGCGTTGCCGAGCTGGCCGATGGAGACCACCGAATCGACTGGGCGCTCCGACGTGACTCCGTCGGACAGGTCTGGAAGGTAGTGGACCGGATGGGCAGCGGCCGGAACGTTCCACGGCTCTTCTCGACCCCACAGAACCAGCGTGAGGCCCGAAGCGTGTTCCAACGCGTGAACTGACAGGCGCCCCATGATCTCTTCGAGTTCGTTCGAACCTCGCGACATCGCCGGAGGATACCCCTAGTCCGGTTGCCCCGGAGTGTGGCCACTGGAGCAAACCAGGGACTTGTTCAACTCCCGCGCCGGTTCTCCGCCTTGCTTCTCCGCCGGGTCCAGAGAGGTGGGAGCCGTGGCACAGTAGATGTGTGAACCCTGGGGAATCCGTACCGCGCGAACCCCCGATGACACCTTGGCGGTTTCCGCCCGCTTCCGAATTGGGACCCGAGGATCTGGTCGCAGTCGGCGCAGACCTGGAGCCGGGCACCCTCGTGCAGGCATATCGACGCGGGATGTTTCCAATGCCTCTCGACTCGGGCGGCACGCTCGGATGGTGGTCACCGGATCCGCGCGGCCTGATCGAACCCGAAGGTTTTCACACGAGCAGATCGCTTCGCCGCTCCATGCGACGTTTTGATGTCACCTTCGACCAGGAGTTCGCTCGCGTGCTGGCCGCTTGCGCCGACCCCGCTCGGCCCCAGGGCTGGATCAGCGATGACATGGCCCGGGCCTATCTGGGGCTTCACGAACTCGGTTGGGCCCACAGCGTCGAAGTCTGGTCCAACTCCGACCTGGTAGGTGGGCTCTATGGGGTCGCCATCGGCGCGTTCTTCGCCGGCGAATCGATGTTCCACCATGAACCCGATGCGTCAAAGGCGGCTGTCGCGACAATGGCGGACGTGTTGACAAACGTCGAGGATGCTCTCTTCGACGTCCAATGGACCACACCACACCTGCGATCTCTTGGCGCCGTCGACATAGGTCGAAAGGACTACCTACTCCGCCTCACCAGCGCACTCGCCGCCGCTGGGCCCCCGTGGCCGTCCCCTGGATAACCCGACCGTTACTACGATGGGCGGTCGATGAAGTGTCCATGGAACCGCCTCTACCCAGCGAAAACGCGGCAATTATGAGCCGAACGACCGATCCATAGTCGGCTGGGACAACCGATGGGGATGACGATGAGACAGCAGAGCGCGCTCGCCGCGACCGTAGTCGGACTGGTCGGGATAGGTCTGGGCCTGGCCGCCGGGATAGCCGTCGTCTACTGGTTGGGCGTAGTCGGCGGAATAGCCGCGGTGCTCGCCGCGTATCTGACCTACCTGACAGCCAACCGCATCAGCCGCGCCGAGGAACGAACCAAAGACCTGGCCACTCAGGTCGAACAACTGGAATCAGCCGTAGCGAACCAGATCCAAGCGCGCATGAGCGCCGAAGAAGACGCGCGAAAGGCCAACATCCGCGCAGCCGACGCCGAACTCACCAATGCTCTGGGTCATCGCGCCACCGACAGCAATACCGACGCGACCGAGGACTTGCGAGATCCCGACACGGGGCTCTTCGGCGAGGGTTACTTCCTGGTCACCGTCGAGCAGCGGATTTCATCAGCCCGACGGCACCTACGCCCAGTGTCCATAGCGCTCGTCGAGGTCGTCGCCGATCCAACCAACTCCGATCCCGAGTTCGTTGACGCGGTTGCAGTCACCCATGCACTCGCCGAGACTCTGAGAGATGCCGACACTGCGTGTCGTCTCAACGATGGACGCTTCGGCCTGATACTCGAAGACACCCCCGAGAACGGCGCGATCTGGACGATCGAGCGGCTGCGTCGAGCGCTCGTGGATCAGGTCAAGACGTGCACGCTTTGGGCCGGCCTTGCGTGTTATCCGGCCCATGGGTTCGACACCGACGAGATACTCACGCAGTCCGAGTTGGCCCTGCGTGCCGCGAGGGACTGGCCTCAGGACCGCATCGAGGTGGCCGAGTCGCGCTGACGGCTCCGGCGGGCGGGCAACCGCGTCAGTGAAGCCGCCGTCGACCAGGCGTATGTGACCACCAACGCCCCGAGAATCGCCATGCCGTCGAGACAACCTCAGGAGCGGCGGCGGGTTGATCGGGCCAGAGCTCGCGGTACGCCGCCAATATCGCGGCCAGCTCGTCGTCTGTCGGTTCTGGCTTGACCGAGACCTTCACCGGCTCTGGAGCGGTCATGGGCGAACTCCGGGGACGACGCTCGACAACATCAGAGCGGAATGATGCCGTGTTTGCGTTGCGGAAGTTCCTCGTGCTTGGTCCTGATGGCGGCAAAACCCGCTATCACCTTGCGGCGAGTCTCGGCCGGGTCGATCACATCGTCTATGAACCCGCGCTCAGCCGCGATATAGGGGTTGGCAAACCGCTCGGTGTAGTCGTCGACCAACTCTTGCTTGCGAGCTTCAGGGTCAGCGGCAGCCTGGAAGTCGCGCCGATAGAGAACTTCGACCGCGCCTTGGGGACCCATCACCGCGAGCTCAGCTGTAGGCCAAGCAAAAGAGAGATCAGCTCCGACACTCTTCGAGTTCATCACCACGTAGGCACCCCCGTATGCCTTTCGCGTAATGACCTGGATTCGGGGCACCGTCGCTTCACAGAATGCGTAGAGCAGCTTGGCGCCGTGACGAATGATGCCTCCGTACTCCTGGTCGACACCGGGTAGGAACCCAGGGACATCGACCATCGTGAGGAGCGGAATGTTGAACGCGTCACACGTCCGCACGAAACGCGCCGCCTTGGACGAGGACTCGATGTCGAGCACCCCGGCGAGCACCAGGGGCTGGTTGCCGACCACCCCGACGACGTTGCCGTCGAGCCGAGCGAACCCGCAGACGATGCTGGGGGCCCACGCCGAGTGGTACTCCATGAAGTCGCCGTCATCGACGATTTCGGCGATGATCTCGCGCATGTCATAAGGCAGGTTGGCGCTGTCGGGCATCAACTCGCCCAGGCGCGGGCACGAACGCTCGGGGTCATCGGATGTCTCGAAGGCCGGCGCATCCTCCATGTTGTTGGCCGGCAAGAACGACAACAGCAACTTGACCGCGTCGAGCACGTCTTCTTCCGAGTCCGAAACGAATGTTGCCACCCCCGATTTCGTGCTGTGGCTGGTGGCTCCGCCCAACTCTTCGAGGGTGACCTCTTCGCCGGTGACCGTCTTCACGACGTCGGGCCCGGTGATGAACATGTGCGACTTCTCTCGGACCATGAAGATGAAGTCGGTCATTGCTGGGCTGTAGACGGCTCCGCCAGCGCAGGGTCCCATGATCACGCTGATCTGGGGGATGATGCCCGAAGCTTGAACGTTGCGATGGAAGATCCCCCCATAGGAGTCGAGCGATACCACCCCCTCCTGGATCCGAGCCCCCGCTCCGTCGTTGAGGCCGATCATGGGCGAGCCAGTGGACAACGCCAGATCCATGACCTTTTGAATCTTCTCGGCGAAGACTTCGCCCAAGGCACCGCCCATGACGGTGAAGTCTTGAGAAAACAAGAAGACCTTCCGGCCATCGATCGTGCCCCAACCGGTAATAACACCGTCGGTATAGGGCCGACTGTCGAGACCCGCGTCGTGGGCCCTGTGCCTCGCCAGCATGTCGAGCTCGTGGAACGAGCCCGGATCCAACAAGTATTCGATGCGTTCTCTCGCGAGGAGCTTGCCTTTGTCGTGTTGGCGCTGCACGGACCTGTCGGGTCCGGCGTGAAGCGCCTCGTCTCGCCGTCGCTCGAGGTCCTCGAGGCGTTCGCTCATCGTGTGGTCAGCCATGACGGCGCTCAGAGTATCCCCGACAGACCACACGCCGCGGAATCGTGGTGACCGAGAGGGCTACGGTGGCGACTATGGCCGGTGGAGGAGTGACAACCGACATGCTCTACTCGGCCGAGCATCTCACCGACCCGTACCCATTGTGGGAGCGCATGCGCCACGAGGCACCGGTGTTCTTCGACGAGCGCACCAAGACCTGGGTGCTCACCAGGTACAGCGATTGCGTCGCCGTGTTCGCGAACCACGCCGACTTCTCCAACCGCCTTTATGGACAAACCCTGGGCCAAGTGTTCGGGCCGACAATGCTGGACAAGGACGGGCACGAACATGTCGTCCATCGGCGTATTGTCGCCCCGGAGTTCGTCGGCCGCCGTTTCGAGCCGTACTACGAGGCGATCGACCGCAACGCCCGGGCTCTCATAGAAGTGTTCCCCGCGGACGGCGCAATAGACCTGGTCGACCGCTTCACGACGCGCCTGCCCGTCAATGTCATCGTCGACATGCTCGGAATGGACCAGCGGGACCACGAACGATTTCACGTCTGGTATACGACGATGATGGCGGGTCTGGCCCGATTCAACGAAGAAAAGAAGCAGATGGGCATCGAAGCCCACGAATGCCTCGCCGAGTACGTGTCGCCGATCATCGAAGACCGTCGCGGTTGCCCCGCGGACGACCTGATCTCCAAAATCGTTCACGCTGAAGCTGACGGCGTGCAGCTGACAGACACCGAGATCAAGGCGTTCATCTCTCTCTTGCTGGTGGCCGGAGGTGAAACAACCGACAAAGGGATAGCCAACATGTGGACTCAGCTGCTCTTGCATCCCGACCAACTGGCGGTGGTGCTCGAGGACCCGGACCTGCTCGATGCGGCATTCTCTGAGATGATGCGGCACTCCCCACCAGTTCTCGGACAACTGCGTTATTCGGTGAACCCCGTGGAGTGCAGCGGTGTAACCATCCCCGCCGACCAGGCCGTCCATCTCCAACTTGCCAGCGCCAACTGCGATGAGACGGTGTTCGCGCAACCTCGCGAGTTCCGGATCGATCGACCCGATCTCCACCTGGGCAAGGAACTCAAAGGCGGTCACCATGGTGACTCGGGTCGTCACGGGCATTTGGGATTCGGCTTGGGGAAACACTTCTGCCTCGGATACGAGATGGCTCGCGTAGAAGCCGTCATGGGCTCCGAGTTGTTGATCGAGACCATGAACAACCCTCGACTGGCTCCCGAAGCAGACACCACCTTTGTCATCCACGGCGCCACCCGGTCACCGCACGAGGTGTTGATCGACTTCGACCGCGTCTGAAGTCGAAGCCCGGCCCGGCAATGGTGTGACAGAACAGAGC
>JBPCTU010000138.1:0-2612 GCA_051011515.1 Acidimicrobiales bacterium | reverse complement strand
GGGACCGTGGTCACCGATTCGCCGACCGCGGTACCCGAGCCGACGTCCGCGCCAACACCCGAGCCCACTTCCCCGCCGGAGCCGACTCCGGTTGCAGAGCCAACACCCGCTGAAGAACCAACCGTCCCGACGGCACCTAGTGCACCGGTCAGCGGCACCGGTGAAGCACCGATCGGCATCACGCTGGAGACCGCTCGTGCGTTGCTGGACGCTCTCGGCGGGGCCGCCGGATTGGTCGAAGGAGTCGTAGCCGAGGACGCCGCGTGGACATCGGCAACGTTCGACCCTCTCGACAACCGTCGGTTGCTGTTGGGTGAACTCGACTCGTTCGACCTCACCAGGCCCCAGCTGTGGGTCGTGGAGGACGGTGGCGTCGAGGCCTCGATTCTCCCCTGGGTTGAAGAGGCCGACATCGCGACCGGCGGCAGCTTCAGTCGGGATGGCACGATGGTGCTCGAGGGCGGATTTTCCTCGCGCGAACACCCGATTCTCGACAACAACGGAGAGCTCATCGCGCAAGTCGAAGGAGCACGCGTCGGTGGAGAACTGGGAGGTGCCGGTTGTGACGACCCTGGAGTAGAGGGAGATCTCGGCATCCTTCGAACTTCTCAGGGCTCGACGCTCGTGTCGCTCAGCACCGGCTGCCAACGGATCGTGTGTCCATATGAGTCGGTTCGACTCAGCTCACCTGGTCGCATCCGCGATGTCGACGAGACCCTCAACGCATTTACTCGGGTGACGATCCCGGAACCCGACGTCGTGGTCGCCTTTCCGTACTTTCCCGAGAAGGATTCCTGCGAACCGACAGCCTCGACTATCGCCCGGGCATGGGATATCAACACCGGCGAGCCGCTGCCGGACTACCCTCTCGATGGTTTGGTGATCGCTCGTGCATCGGTCAGCGCCAATGGATCGCGAGCGATTGTGCTTGATCCCGACAGCCACGTCCGAGTCCTGTCCATGGAGACCGGCGAGACGCTGGCGGAACTCGGCTCGGCTTCCTCAGGCCGTGTTGCCAACCCGCTGTCCTTGAACACAGATGGTTCGCTCGCCTCGGTGGCCGAGGAGGATGGGACCTTCACGCTCTGGCATGTCGATGCCGGCGAGATTCTTCTTCAGGCCACAAGCTCGACCCGAGAGGTAGGCCAGGCGGCATTCCTCAGTCGGGGTGTCACCACAACTGCATCACTGGCGCACGACTCGTCGCGGGTGGCTCTCGTCGATGATGCCCTCCAAGAGTGGACGGTGCTGACCCTCGACCCCAATGATTGGCTCGAGCGGGCTTGCGCCGCCGGCTTCACCATCTCGGCGGGCGAGCGGGGCGAGATGGGGCTCGATCCCAACATCCCCTGCGGCTGAGAGCAGGGTCCGCCCACGCGGTACCGTGGAAGGGTCGGTCTCAGCGAAGGAGTGCTCATGGCACACATCGAGATCCCACCCGGAAACGAGCCCGAAAGAACGAGGCTCTGGCAAATGGTGCCGCCGATGAAGGCGGCGATCGGGGAGTTCCGGGACGCCATGTATGACCAGCGCACCCTCTCGCTCCGAGAGGTCGAGGTGGCCCGCATGCGGATAGCGCAGATCAACGACTGCGACATATGACTGGACACTCGGGCTGCGTCGGGAACGCAGCAAGCGCTCTCAGAGGATGAGTACCACCACGTCGACAGCTACGGCGACCGAGACGAGTTCTCCGCTCGAGAGAAGTTGGCCATCGAGTTCGCAGAACGTTTCGCTCTGGAACATCGCGAGATGGATCGCGAATTCTTCGACGGGATGCGGGTGGAGTTCAAGGACGAAGAGATCGTCGAACTAGCGGGACTGGTCGCATTCTCGATGGGTATCGGTCGTGTCTCGGCGGTGCTCGACGTCGCCAACGACTGCCCGGTGGTCCACTAGCACCCATGGGCCGACGTCAGTCAGGGATACACGCCCAAAGCAGCTGGGCCGACAAACCGGCGTCTCGGTGGGGTGCTGCGGCCTGATAACGCTCGTCGAGGAACATGGACACGAACGCCGCTCGGTTGGGGTACTCGACGAGGTCAAAGCTGTCCCAGGGTTCGGCATCGGGGCTCATGGGCAACAACGGACGGCCACTGGCGACGATCCTGATGCCGACGTCGGTGGCCGCCGGTGTAGCTGACTCGACGTAGCGCCCATAGGCGTCAGCGTCGCCAACGGTCGCGATGTTGAGCATGATGATCGGCCCGTCCTCCTCGGCGGCCAGGAAGTCGAGCCACTGCGAGCGCGAGGAGAAGACCCCGCCGGGCAAGCTCGCCACCAGGTGGTCGGCCAGTTCCTCGTCGGACATGTCGGTTGGGTTGTGCTTGCTCTTCATCCACCCATCTTGGTCGAGTGCCAGTGGTAGGGCCATGGCTGCGACGACAATGGGTCGATGACGACTCGAGACATCGACCACTTCCTCGCACTCGAGCGGCGGGTCTGGGCTGCTCTGTTGGCCGGTGACCCAGCGGCCGACGGCGCGTTGTTGGCCGAAGACTTCGTCGGCTTGTACCCGAGCGGGTTCGCCAACCGGGCTGATCACATGGACCAACTGGTAGATGGCCCCACGGCCGACGCATATGAGATCAGCGACGCCCGCCTGATCGAAC
>JBPCTU010000137.1:0-12805 GCA_051011515.1 Acidimicrobiales bacterium | reverse complement strand
TTCCGTTTCGGCGATAGTGAGTTGGGTCACCTGAAAGAAATGGGCATTGTCTCGGACTCCGCTCTCGACTGGTTGAGTGGCTACAAGTTCTCCGGAAGTGTGCACGCCTATCGAGAGGGCGAACTGTTCTTCCCTTACAGTCCGATTCTGACGGTCGAGGCATCGCTCGGCGATGCCCTCATCGTCGAAACTCTTGTTCTCTCAACGCTCAACTACGACTGCGCCGTGGCGGCAGCTGCGGCACGCATCGTTCAGGCTGCCCAGGGTCGACCGATGATGGAAGCCGGAGCTCGTCGAGTCAGGCCCGAAGCTGCCGTCGGAGCTTCAAGGGCCGCCTACATCGCCGGCGTCGATGTCAGCTCGAATCTGGAAGCCGGGAGGCGCTGGCAGGTGCCCACCGCCGGCACCGCCAGCCACGCATTCACGCTGGCATTTCCATCGGAACGCGACGCGTTCGAAGCTCAGCTGGCCACGTTGGGCCCCGACTCGACCTACCTGGTCGACACCTTCGACATCAGCGAAGGCATCCGGGCTGCCGTCGAGGTGACCGAAGGGCGACTAGGGGCGATTCGTATCGACTCCGGCGATCTTGCACTCGAGTCGAAACATGCCCGGCAACTCCTCGACGACCTTGGTGCCCACCACACCCGGATCATGGTCTCTGGTGACCTCGACGAGTACAGCATCGGCGAGTTGGCCGACGCGCCGATCGATGCGTATGAGTCCGGCCATCGGCTGGTCACAGGCTCGGGCGCTCCGAGCGCTGGTTTGGTCTACAAGCTGGTCGCCGTCGCCGACACCGACGACAGCCAAGCGCCGCTCAGGTCGGTGTTCAAGTCTGCCGAAGGCAAAGCTTCGCCCGGCGGCCGAAAAGACGCCCACCGCATCCTGGTCGATGGAACCGCACAAGAAGAGCTGATCACAGTCGGACCGCACGGCTGCGTAGGTGGCGAGCAGTCCGGAGCCCGGCCGCTGCAAGTCCAGGTTGTCCACAACGGATCCCGGCTTGCCGTAAATTCAGTCGAAGAAGCTCGCGAACACTTCCTGAGATGCCTGGGCGAGCTGCCTGCCGAGTTCCGGGGCGGTGACCACCCAGGGCCGGCCATCCCAACCAGATTCGTTTCTGCTGACGAGGAGTAGCAATGTCCACAGCACTGCTGATCGTTGACGTCCAACCGACGTTCTGTGAGGGCGGTGGCCTTGGTGTAGAAGGTGGAAACGCGGTCGCTGAAGCGGTTGCGGCTCACGTTGAGGCCGCCGACTACGACCACATCATCACCACCCAGGACTGGCACATCGACCCCGGCGATCACTTTTCGGCCGAGCCGGACTTCGTAGATTCATGGCCGCAACACGGTGTCGCCGGAAGCGACGAGGCCGAGCTTCACCCAGCCCTCGATCGGGTGAAGGACGCAGTCGACGCTGGGGTCAAGAAGGGCCAATACAGCGCCGCCTACTCGGGCTTCGAGGGCATCAACGACGAGGGCACGACACTGGATGACATGCTCCAGAGTCGGGGCGTGACCGACGTCGACGTTGTGGGCATCGCGTTTGACTACTGCGTGCTCGCGACCGCGCTCGATGCGTCAGGAAACGGCTACAGCGTGCGGGTGCTCGAAGACCTCACCGTCGGGGTCGCCCCCGAGTCATCGGAAGCGGCGCGGGTTACGTTGATCGAGGCCGGCGTGCAACTCGCAACCGCGTGAGCGAAGAGGACGAGGACCGCGCCTACGTCGAGGCGTACGACCCCTCCGCCTTCCCCGCCAACGCGGTCACCGCCGACGTCATCTTGTTGACCATTCGGTCGGGTCGGCTGGCCGTCCTCCTCGTTGAAAGAGCGAACCCGCCTCAGCAGGGCCGATGGGCACTGCCTGGCGGTCATCTGGAACCCGACGAACCAATCGATGCGACCGCATTGCGAGAGCTTGCCGAGGAGACAGGCCTCGAAGCCGAACCCACCCACCTCGAACAGCTGAGGACATACTCGACACCGGGCCGAGACGCTCGCGATGCCAAGATGCGGGTCACCTCGGTCGCGTACCTGGCGTTCATGCCCGACCCGGGCGCTCCCACCGCCGGCTCAGACGCCCGCGCAGTGAGGTTTTGGGCCGTCGACGACCTCCCGGAATTCAACCCGAACCTGGGCCCCGACGACGGACCTATCCTGGCCTTCGACCACGCTGAGATGCTCGGCGATGGCCTCGAGAGGGCGGCCGCCAAGCTCGAGTACACGACGTTGGCCACAGCCTTCGTCGAAGAGACGTTCACCGTGTCCGACTTGCGCCACGTCTACGAAGCCGTCTGGCGCAGCCAGATCGACCCGGCCAACTTCTCCCGCAAGGTGAAGGGGGTGGAGGGGTTCATTGAACCCACCGGTGGGCAACGTCCAACGGGTCGAGCCCCTGCAGGGCTCTTTCGCGCCGGAGCCGCAGAACACATCAGCCCGCCCCTGCTCCGACCCTGAACTGAACCGTCCATCTGCCCAGTCGCCGATAGGGTTGCACCGCTACGCGCCGGTGGCGGAATTGGCAGACGCGCAGGGTTTAGGTCCCTGTGTCCGAAAGGATGTGAGGGTTCAAATCCCTCCCGGCGCACTGGTTGAGCGGGCCGAAGGCCCGCCAACAAGTGCGTGCACTGCGTCCTCCGTTCCACTCGGGCCGTTCGGGCCACGGAGGCCCTTGCCATTTGGTAGCGGTGCTGGCCCACTCCGTTCGGGCCGTTCGGGTCACGGAGGCCCTTGGCATTTGGTCGCGGTGCTGGCCCACTCCGTTCGGCGCCGTTCGCTACGCTCACTAACCGAGTTTCGCCGTCGGTGAAACGTCGCCACGGAGGGTCTTGGCATTTGGTCTTGGTGTGGCCGGGTTGGGTTGGTGGTGAAACGTCGCCGCGGCGGTGTTTGGGTGGGTGGTCCGGGCGATCTGGAGCGCTTTAGGACGGGTTCGAACCTGCCGATTGAACCAAGGTGATCAGCAGGATCGTTCACGACGCACGGGGCGACGCCCTGTACCGCGCCCAGATCTCGCGGGTCCGGTCGGCTTTGTCCCGACGCGAGAGGTGGCGAGTGGACATCGAACGCAGCCTCACGAAACATCCCCCGACCTGGTCTGTTTGGAAACGCTCCAAGACGTTCGAGGACGAGTCTGAGGCCTCCTATCAGGCGAACCTCATCCTCGACTCGTTGACCTACATCGAAGAATCAACCTGACGTCGTTTCGCTACGGCTGGCGGCCGAGGTAGGCGAGTAGCTGGTGCGGGTGTGAGGCGTCGCCACCCACCGCAACCACCGACGCGAAGTTGTCACCATCTCGCGGTGACTCGGGCACGACCTGCCGGGCGAAGGTGGTGATCCCAGCACAAAGCTCCGCGTCGAGGCCAGCATCCTGGCCCGTCGCTTCGGCAATGTCCCAGCCATGCACGTAGGCATCCAACATGTTGATGTTGATGGCGACGGCGCCGGGGAACTCATTGGTCCCCAGAGTGATGTTCGACTCGAGTTCTCCTCTCGCCGTCCAATTCGCCACACAATCAGCCGCCACACCCGCACAGGTCGCGCCGGGGTCGGCGCCGAGATCGAAGTCTGCTGGGTCGCCGACTGCTCCATTGCCGGCGGCGCCGCTGGCGAAGTTGGCCATGACGCCAACTGTGTGGGTCACCAGCTCGCGCACATTCCAATCGGCGCATGGGGTTGGGTTGTCCCACTGGTCATCGCTGACTCCGGCCACCAGGCGAGTGGTGTTGGCCAACGCTCCTTCGAGTGCCCCTACCTGCTCCATCATGTGAGTTCTTCCCCTTGATTCGGTACGTAAGGCAGAGCTTACGCAGTATCGAATGGCTCTGCCAGGGCGAATCTCGACATCTGGTCTGGGCCCGGTCGACTGACGTCATCTGACACGCCAGGCGGGGACGCTCTCCATTGGCTTGATCAGAGTCGTTCGACGACGTGGGCGGCAGGGGATGAACCACTTGTGACTTCTTGTCAGGAAGTATGTGCGAGACGGCACAATGGTGACCGCATTGGCGGGCCCAGAGCTGCAATTCTCTGCCCCGACAGTTTCACGTTTGCAGGGCTCCGAGGAGGGGTAGATGATCCAGGTTCGCTGGCGCGGTGGTTTGGTGGTGTTGGTTCTGGTCGCGGCATCTTTGGCGGCGATAGGGCCGGCATCGGCTCAGGTCGAGACCTGTTTCGGTGAAGAAGTGACCCATAACGTCACCCCCGAGGTGCCCTTCGTTGGTACCGATGCTGACGAGGTCATCATGGGCACGCCAGGCGCCGATGACATCCATGGCGGTGGTGGAGCAGACCTCATCTGCGGCCTCGGCGGCGCCGACATCCTGCGGGGCGGGTTCGGCAGAGACCAGATCAGGGCTGGCCGCGGTGGCGACACCGTCTTGGGTGGACCCGGGAACGACATCATCATCGGCGGCCCGGGCAACGACGAGTTGCATGGCAACGGTGGCGCCGACGACATCAGTGGATCACGCGGTGCCGACGTGATCAGCGGTGGCGCCGGACACGATCGCGGTGCCGGCGGCCCTGGGCCAGACGCAGTCTCGGGCGACAACGGTAGGGACTCTCTTCTGGGCGGGCCCAACAACGACGAGCTGGACGGAGGGTCTGGTCCTGACGACATGTTCGGGGGCAAAGGCCATGACTTCCTCGACGGCGGCCCTGGCGTTGATGCCTTGGATGGCGGGAACGGCAGGGACACCTGCATCAACGGGCGGGGGCTGACGCGTGACACCAGCTGCCTCCGAGGCTTCCGTTTGAGCCCGGTCGGAACGCTGGGTGATCGCGCCGGACTCGTCACCGCCCCTCCGGGCGATGAGCGCCTGTTCGTTGTTGAGCAATACCACGGCATCCGGATCTTCAAGGATGGGGAACTCCTCGACACTCCGTTCCTCAACCTCACTGGGAGCCTGGCCACGGGGAACGAACAAGGCGTGCTCGGCCTGGCGTTCCATCCGAACTACGAAGAGAACGGTCGGTTCTTCGTCAACTACACCCGAAAGAACGGCGACACCAGGATCGTCGAATATGCACGGAATGGCGAGAACCCCGACCGAGCGGTGAAGAGCAGCGCTCGTACCGTGTTGCTGATCGATCAACCACACCGTTGGCACAACGGAGGCCACATCGCCTTCGGGCCCGATGGATACCTGTACATAGGCATGGGCGACGGTGGGCCGGGCTTCGATCCGAACAACTCGGGTCAGGACACGACCACGTTGCTAGGTGGGTTGCTGCGCATCGATGTCGACGGCGATCTGCCCTACGTCGTCCCCGAGGACAACCCGTTCGTCGGGAAGCCGGGAGCCGACGAACTGTGGGCGAGCGGGTTGCGCAACCCGTGGCGGTTCAGCTTCGACGAGGAGACGAACCGCACCTACATCGGCGACGTCGGTCAGTCTGTCAACGAGGAGATCAACGTCGTCGCCTCGGGACGAGCGGGCGTCAACTACGGCTGGCGAGTGATCGAAGGCACCACGTGCCACATCCCGGCGTTTGGCTGCAACACCAGTGGCATGAGGGCCCCAACGGTGAACATCCCGCACAGCACCGGTGCTTGTTCGGTAATCGGTGGCCACGTGTACCGGGGTGAGGTCATGCCCGAACTCGATGGCCACTACTTCTACAGCGACTTCTGCACCCGAAACGTCAACACATTGCTGTTCGATTCCGGGGCCGTTTCTGAGCGGACTCGCTGGATCACAGTTCCTGCAGGAGCGAGCGGAGGGGACGCCCTGCCCGGCCAAGTCGGGGGTGCGCAGAGCGCTCATGCGCCGCCCCCCAACCTGCCCCTGGGTTCGGTGGTGTCGATGGGTCGCGACGGGTTCGGCGAGCTGTACGTGGCGACGATCGGCGGCGCTGTCTACAAGATCGAACCACTTCGTTAGGTCAACTCTCGGCGTGTTGACGCTTGCTGGCTTGTCGATGGCGTTGCTCGCTTTAGTGCAAGCCGAGTGGCGTGAACGCGCTCGGGTTCACTGAGTGTCGAGCCTGTCCTGAACGTCGCCCCTGAGGTCGTCTACCCGTCCGGGTTGGTCGCTCAGCCGAGATGCAGGAACGGTGATCGATTGCCGAGTGCAGCCTCGGCGGTCAGGACGCCTCGCTTGTGGCCTTGAGGCCCCCCAGGCCGCCTTCCAGGGCCGCTCCGACCAGTTCGCCCATTTCGTCGGGCTTGACGTCGGTGCTGTAAACCACCAGGCAGCCATCGTCATTCTCTATGACGTCGACAGTGGCCAGGTGATGCTCGACCGGGTATCCCTCGCTGACAACGTACTGGAGTCGTCGCTGCTGGTGGTCGTTGGTGACGATGTCTTCCACGACGCGGTTGCCGTCGACGATGCAAACGCGGCTGTTTGCATCGCCGGAGCTCTCGTCGATGCTGGGGAACCAGTCAGCGATCGAACCGACGTCGCTTACGAGCGCCCAAACATTGTCTGCAGGACTGTCGATCCAGATGTGTCTACGGACTGATGCCATGTGAACTCCCGTCATCGGTGCAAGCCACACTACGCCGTGTGCTGCGCCGCAGTCGCAGCTTCTCCCGCAGTCGCAGCTTCGGCCTCGTTGAGGGCCTCGGGGCCGCTCAAGCAACCGAGAGCGTTGCCCCGACTCGGTCCTGGGCGGGGTCGCGATCGTGTCCACCAAGCGTTCTGCCAGCGTGAAGTGTGCGCGGGTGCGCTCTTTACGCTGGCAGAACCGTTCCGAGGTCCAGACTGTGCTCCGTACGCGTGTCGACGAGGTTGCCCGCCACGGGATTACTGTCACGCCGGTTTGCGTTGTGGATCGGTACCCTTCCCCCTGACCTCAGACCTGGAGTGACGTTCACATGACCGTGCCCCCCATTCCCACAGCTGCTGATGCTCCTACCGGCCAACCGGGCCAGTTCGACGTCTACTCTCAGCTGCTCAAGAACCGCATCGTCATGCTCGGCACCGACGTCAACGATGACATCGCAAACTTTGTGACCGCGCAGTTGCTCTACCTCGAGGGCCAAGATCCAGAACAGGACATTTGGCTGTACATCAACTCGCCAGGTGGCTCCGTGACAGCGGGTATGGCCATCTACGACACCATGCAGTTCGTCCGTCCCGATGTGGCGACGATCTGCATGGGCCTCGCGGCTTCGATGGGGCAGTTCCTGCTGTGCGCCGGCGCAGCCGGGAAGCGGTACTCGTTGCCTCACGCCCGGATCATGATGCACCAGCCGCTGGGCGGGATTCAGGGGCAAGCATCGGACATAGCGATTCAGGCCGAACAGCTCGTCTACATCAAGAGGCTCATGGCCGAGAGAATCGCCGAACACACGGGCCAGGATGTCGAACAGGTCCAGGCCGACTCCGAGCGCGATCGCTGGTTCACAGCCCAAGAGGCGAAGGACTACGGCATAGTCGACAACGTGATCGAGCGCCGCGGCGACGTCGCGTAACGCTTCGGCAATCGCTGTTTTCTTCCGCAGTCCCACGCTTGTGGGTCTGCGGCTGCGCTAGCAACCCGGAGGATTGCCAGCCGGGGTTCCGTCGCTCGTCCCTCCTTGTTCCGCAATCGCAGCTTCGGCCCCGTTGGCGCCTCTGGCTGCTCTGCGGCTGCGCCAGCAACCCGGAGGGTTGCCAGGCGGCGCCTGAGGCATCCTGCCGCTCCTCGTCCTCGGAGCTGGTTTGGGGCCGCGACTGGGTCCTGGGCAGGGTCGCGATCGTGTCCACCAAGCGTTCTGCCAGCGTGAAGTGTGCGCGGGTGCGCGCTTTACGCTGGCAGAACGCTTGGTGGCCTCAGTCGTCGATATCCACCGGGAGCGGTGTGGCCGTCGGCTCGGGCGGTTCGATGAAGCGGATCCCGCAGGTGGTCTCGCCGTACTGCTGCAGAGCGGCCGCTGGCGCGCCCGCCTCGTCGAGTCGCTCCTGCATCTCGCGCAAGACGTCGGTGCGGGCCCCAGGCGCGGTCGCAGCTAGCGATCCGATCGCGTCCTTGTAGACAGTCACCACGATCTCGAGGTCACCTTCGAGTTCGTCGGGCACCAGTTCGACCAGCCGGTCCAGCTCCATCATCGCCATGTCCATGGTCGTGCTGTCATCGATGTCGATCGTTGCAATCACACCATCGACGGTTGAGGCCTCGGAGAGCGCATCACAAAACGCGGTCGGATCCTCAGGTTCCGATGACGAACACGCCGAGGCGGCCAGTGCGAGGACAATCGCCGCTCCGCCGATGATGGCGCGCTGCGGTATGGGTCGCCCGACCCGATTCGTTGGCATTGTCCTCTACCTCAGGCGACCGACTCGGCGAGCGAACGAAGGTGAGCGATGGCGTGCTCTATCCCCTCCGGGTCGTTGAAGACCGCGCTGCCGGCTACGAATATGTTGGCACCGGCTCGTGTGGCCGCCTCGATAGTGGCGGGCGCTATTCCGCCGTCGACTTCGATGTCCACATCAAGACCGCGGTCCACGATCTCTCTGCGGAGTTTGGCAACCTTCCGCTCCTGGGCAGCGATGTAGCTCTGGCCTCCGAAGCCGGGGTTCACCGTCATTACCAGCACCATGCTGACGAGATGGAGCACGTTGTCGATCGATTCGAGTGGCGTAGCCGGATTCATCGTGACGGCCGCGTCGGCGCCCGCATCGACGATCGCGTTCAGCGTTCGATCGAGATGCCGGGTGGACTCGACGTGGACAGTGATCAGCTCGCAGCCGGCCCGAATGTAGAGCGGCGCCAACAAGTCGGGGTCCTCGACCATCAAGTGAGCCTCGAACCGGGTATTCACCTGCTCACGGCAAGAACGCACGACGTCGGGGCCAACGGTGAGGTTTGGCACGAACACGCCATCCATCACGTCCCAGTGGATGCGATCGGCCTTTGCCTTCTCGAGGTTCTGAAGCTCTTCGCCCAGCCGGGCAAAGTCGGCGGGAAGGATGGACGGGGCGATCTCGATGCGGCGCTTGGCCTCGGCAGTCATGCCGCGACTCGTCGGTAGACCATGACCAGCGAATCTACCCGAGGGTCAGCGTTCCGATGTGGCACCCGACGTTCCCTCGGGCGGCGGCGCAGGTGGGACAGATATGGTGACGCCGTGATCGAGCTGGTGGTGGACGGAATCTCCTCCAACGCCGAAGGGGTGGCTCGTGACGATTCCGGCAGGGTCGTCTTCGTCCATGGGGCGATCCCCGGCGACGTGGTCGAAGCCGAGGTGACCACCGAGCACAAGCGCTTCGCCCGAGCATCGTTGGAACGTGTGCTGCAAGCCTCCCCACAACGACGGACACCGCCGTGCCTGCATCGGCTTCAAGGTTGCGGTGGATGTGGTTTGCAACACGCAACACCCGAAGGTCAACGAGACTTGAAGATGCGGATGGTCCGCGATGCGTTGCAGCGGATCGGGCGTATCGAGGGTCCTGATCTGATCTTCGGCGGCGGCGTGAGTCCAGCTGGCTATCGAACGACGGTTCGTGCAGGAGTTGTCGATGGTCGCGCCGGCTTTCGAGAGCACCGGAGCCACGAGTTGGTGGCGACGCCCGGGTGCATCGTCGCTCATCCCACGCTCCGAGAGCTTATGGCCGAGGGCCGGTTCCCGGATGCTACAGGTGTGTTCATGCGAGTCGGCCACGACCCTGAGGACTGCGTGGCGGTGGTCGATCCCGCTCGGAGCGGTTCCTCAACCCCTCGCGGTCGCTTGGTCGGACGCGAAGAAGTGCCGGCGACGGACCTCGCTGCCGTCGAGGAACGGGTCCGCAACAGATCGTTCAGAGTCTCCGCCAACTCATTCTTTCAGTCAGGTCCGGCAGCCGCTGACCTTCTCGTCGGCACTGTGGATTCATTACTAGACCGGACTGATCGGCGTGGCGCGTTGGTGGACCTCTACACCGGTGTAGGTCTCCTTGTTGGGTTGGTCGAGTTCGACGGCCGACGAATCGGGGTCGAACATTCTCGAACCGCCGTTGGCGATGCCCGCGTGAATCTCACCGATCTCGAGGTGAGCGTTGTCGAGACTCCAGTGGAGACCTGGGTGCCCGAACAAGCCGACGTGGCGATCGCAGACCCTTCCCGGGCCGGGCTGGGCCGCAGGGGAGTCGAGGTGGTTGCGTCGACCAGAGCGGCGGACCTCGTGTTGGTTAGCTGTGACGCCGGAGCGTTGGGGCGCGACGCGGGGCTGCTCACCTCTGCGGGATTTCACCTGCAGTCGTGCACCGTGCTCGATCTTTTTCCCGAGACCAGCCACGTCGAGGTTGTGAGTCATTTCACGAGGTCAGAGGGTGAAAATCGGCCAAGCAGCCCTTGACAGAGCTAGGCCTCGGACCCATAGTTGCGGTGTCGCATCGAAGGCCTGCTCGATCCTTCGAGCAGTCGGTCTGGTCAGTCTGAGATGTGGCAAAGGGAGGATTGGATCGGATAGACGGAACGGGAACATCCCGCCCACATACCGATGGCCCGGCCTCGGCTCGGAACCGTCCCCCGCTTTCTCTCGACCTCAGAACGACCCACGTGGCGTTCACAGAAGGAAGACAGTGGTGACTTCCGAAGGCGTAGCCCGCCACCAATCTCTTCGCGAGTGGGCGCCTGTTTTCGAGCAGGCGTCCACTCGCTGTTTTCTTCCGCAATCGCGGCTTCGATCCCGTTGGGGCCTCTGGCGGCTCTGCGGCTGCGCAGCAACCCGGAGGGTTGCCAGGCGGGGTTCCGTCGCTCGTCCCTCGCTCTTGTTTTGTTCCGCAGTCCCACGCTTGTGGGCCTGCGGTCCCGCGAGGCGGGGTCACGATCGTGTCCGGTTGGGGTGGTCGGCGTGGGGGGCCACTGCTCGCTGCGTAGGCTGGCCGCATGGACGGCGTGTACGAGCTCTGTCATCAGTTCCTCGCCGAACTCGGCGCCCACGGGGTCACCGATGTCGTCATCTCGCCAGGTAGTCGCTCCACCCCGCTCGCCCTGGCTGCAGAAGCTTCAGCGTGCCGGACGACCATCCACCACGACGAGCGAGTCGCCGGCTTCTTCGCGCTGGGCATGGCCAAACAGACCCGCCGTCCCACAGTCCTGATATGCACCTCGGGCACTGCCGGCGCCAACTACTACCCGGCTGTCATCGAAGCCCATCTGAGCCGTACCCCACTCATCATCTGCACCGCCGATCGCCCGCCCGAGCTGCGCCAGTGGGGGGCGGGCCAAACCGTCGACCAGCTCGGCATGTTCGGCCGCAATGTCAGCTGGTTCTACGAGATGCCGGTTGCCGGCGAAATCTCCCCACGTTTCGGTTCATCCGTCGGTCTCCGAGCCCATGAAATGTCTGAGAACGGCCCAGTACACCTCAACTGGCCATTCCGGGAACCCCTCGAACCAACGGGGGCGCCGCCCGCGGTCGAGGCCCGGACCACCGGCACAGCTAGGCGGGTAGCAGCTCCATCTGAGCGACTGATCGAACTCCCCGGATCATACGAACGAGGCCTCATCGTCGTCGGACCTGCCGATCTGGACCAGCAGGCGGCTCGAGAACTCGCAGACTTCGCCGAGACCGCCGGGTGGCCGCTGTTGGCCGACGCCGGCTCAGGCCTTCGCACCAACATCGAGTCTCCGAACATCGTCACCACCTTCGAGCTCCTATTGGGTGGCGATCGGTTCACCCAGGCGATCGGAACTCCCGAGGTCATCATCAGAGTCGGGCCCTCGCCGACGTCGAAGGCGTATCGGCTTTGGGTTGAAGCAGTCGGCTGTGACCACCTACTCCTCGTCGACCCGGGCCCCGAGTGGGGCGACCCGACCGGAACCGTCACAGAGGTCATCCCTGGCCCCATAACGGGGCTCTTCAAGCCACATCGACCAGCAAGCGGCCGCGCCAGCGCCTGGCTCGACCTATGGGTTGAAGCACAACGCTCCGCCACAAAAGCAATCGAAAACTTTCTGGAAAATGACCCCGGCGAGCTCGGACTCGGCGCGGAGCTCGTGCGGCACCTGGGAACGTCAACCGAAGCAGCCTCGCTAATGTTGTCGAACTCGATGCCGGTCCGCGATGTCGAGTTGGTGATGACCCCCACCCCAGCGCGGGTGCGGGTTTTGACGAACCGCGGCGCTAGCGGCATCGACGGCATTCTTTCCACGGGCGCGGGGATTGCTGCTGGCTCGGGTGCCCCGACCTGGGTACTGCTGGGAGACGTGGCTGCTCTTCACGATCTCGGTGGGATGGCCGCGATTCCGCGGCTGGGACTCACAAACTTCACGGCCGTGGTTGTCGACAACGACGGTGGCGGGATCTTCTCGATGTTGCCTATCAAGGCTGCGGTGGCGTCGGAGACTTTCGAACGGGTCTTCACCACGCCGCACCAGACCCCGATCGCGGCGACGGCGCGAGCCCTGGGCTGGCGGGTCACCGAAGCCGAGTCGCGGGCCGAGTTCGCGGCCGCCCTAGCCGACGGTGACGACCCCGAACACGCCGGGCCCGCAATGATCGTGGTTCAGACCACAATCGACGAAATGACAGCGGGTGTGGCTGCGCTGCGAGTCACCGTCGCCGACGCGCTGGCTTGATGGTCGAGCGCACCTGCGTGAGTAACGGCGTGGCGATCCACTACGCGGACAACGGGGCAGGACCTCCATGCCTCCTCCTCCACGGATTCACCGGCTCGGCTGACGCCGTGGCACCGCTCTCGAAACCTCTTTCGGAGCGCCACCGAGTCCTGACCCCCGATCTAATTGGCCATGGACGCTCGTCGGCGCCCGCCGAGGTCGGCCACTACACGCTCGACGCCGTCGTCGATCAGCTGGTCGCGTTGCTCGAGGCCGAAGCCCTCACGGCCGTTGATCTCATTGGGTACTCGATGGGCGGTCGGG
>JBPCTU010000136.1:0-3078 GCA_051011515.1 Acidimicrobiales bacterium | reverse complement strand
GAACAGGTTCCCGTCCAGGGCCGGAGCGAAAGCGCGAGTCAGGTTCTGGTAGATGTGATGGTGGGTGTTGATCAGCCCGGGCGTCACCAGGCACCCGGCAGCTGGGATGCCCTTGTCTGCTTCAGGTTCGGTGCCGGGTTCACCGACACCCGACACCCAGCCGTTGGTGATCGCGACCCAGCCGCCGGGGATCTCCCTACGAGTGACATCCATCGTCACAATGAGGTCGGCTCCAGCCACCACAATGTCTGCTCGATCGCTTGCCATGGCGTGCTCCTGTCATCGGCCGCTTCGGCCATAGTGACCCGCGTGAACCGGCACCGCCAGCAACGTCAACTCCTGGCGCGCGGAGACAGCCGTTGTGACAGGATCAGCGCGAGCCGCAGACGAGGAGAACCAATGGATGCAACCTGCTTCATCAACGGAGCGTGGATCGACTCCGAGAAGCGGTTCCTGGTAACGAACCCTGCAACGGGCGACACGGTTGGCACCGCTGCGGATGCCGGGCCGGAGACCGCCACGGCAGCGGTGGAGGCTGCACACGCCGCATTCCCCGAATGGGCAGCCACTACAGCTGCCGAACGCGGCATTGTGATGAGACGAATCTCGGCTGCGCTCCTGGACAACATCGACACCATGGCCGACCTGATCGTGGCCGAACAGGGCAAACCTCGCGGTCAGGCACTGTTCGAGGTCAACTACGCAACTCAGTGGATCGACTGGTTCGCGGAGGAGGGTCGACGAGCCTACGGCGAGGTGATTCCCAGCCACATTCCGGGGAAGCGACTGGTTGTACAGAAGAAGCCATTGGGGGTAGCGGTCGCAATTACGCCCTGGAACTTCCCCGTTGCCATGATTGCCAGGAAACTCGCTCCGGCCCTTGCAGCGGGATGCACGCTCGTGGTGAAACCCGCCGAGCAGACTCCATTGTCGCCGGCGTCGCTCTTCGAGGCGATCGCCGCCGCTGAGTTACCGCCAGGGGTGTGCAACCTCGTGACCTCGGCCAAACCCGAACCGCTGGCGGCGCCCTTACTCGAGGATCCGAGGGTCCGAAAGATCACTTTCACGGGGTCAACCGAAGTCGGGAAGTTGTTGGTCAAGGCTTCGGCCACGAACCTGGCCCGGGTCTCGTTGGAGCTCGGTGGTCAAGCCCCATTCATCGTGTTCCCCGATGCCGACCTCGATGCCGCTGTCGCGGGCGTGCTCATGTCCAAGTTCCAGGTCAACGGCCAGTCGTGTCTGTGCGCTAACCGGATCTTCGCCCACGCCGACGTCGTCGACGACTTCACCGAGCGACTCACCGCCGCGGTCGCAAACCTCACGGTCGGCGTGGGTACCGAACCCGGAGTAGACATCGGCCCCCTGATAGACGACCAGGGCTTCGAGAAGGTAGCGGCTCACGTCGCCGACGCCGTCGACAAGGGTGCGACGGTCACAACCGGCGGCAATCGCGTCTCCGACCTAGGCGCCGGCTACTTCTTCGAGCCCACGGTGCTTTCGGGGTGCACCGACGAGATGTTGTGCGCATCGGATGAGACGTTCGGGCCGGTAGCGCCAGTGATGGTCTTCAGCGATGAAGAGGAAGTCATCTCCAGAGCGAACGACACCCCCTACGGGCTCGCCGCCTACCTGTACACGAAGGACCTCGGGCGGGCGCTTCGAACCTCTGAGCAGCTGGAGTTCGGAATGGTCGGCGTCAACGACCCGATGCCTGCATCACCAACGGCCCCCTTCGGCGGCTTCAAGGAATCGGGCTTGGGACGCGAGGGCGGCCACGACGGCCTGGACGCATTCATGGAGAAGAAGCTGGTCAGCTTCGTTGCGTGAACGCTCTCACCCGTGTTTGGAGTCCCTCATCAAACCGATGTCCTGGGGCGGAACGCCGGTGATCCACAAGTTCTCGAGCTGCTCCACATAACGAACAAACCGGTACTTGTCTTCGATTCCGTCGGTCCTTCGGGGTTCGACGTGAGAATGACCGGGCTCGGTTCGCACGTTGACGAAGCTGCAGAGGTCGCGAGAGAAGGCGAGCGAGATTTCCGCGTCCAGCTGGTCTGAGGTCGAGACGTCCGCTGTGTAGGGCACCCCACACCCGGCTGCGATCGAAGCGAGGTTCACTGACGCCGCAGTCGCCGTGGGCCGACGGCCTTGATCGCCCCAACCGATCGACTCGTACACCCCATTGTCGACGACGAAGACAACGAGATTGTCTGGGCTCTGCTCCCCCAGGGCGACCAGCTGGCCCAACTCCATAAGAACCGAACCGTCACCGTCGAGGCACACCACTTTCCGATGGGGCAGCGCCAAGGCAAGGCCTATTGCCATGCCGATGACATCTCCCATCTGACCCAGATGAGCGGTCCGGGGATGCTCGTTGGTGTGGTGCGCCCATTCGAACGACACAGCGCCGATATAGGTCGACATCACCAACGCGTCCTCGGGAATCTCCGATGCCAACTGGCCTAACCACTCGTACCGGTTGAGAGCCATCAACTCACCCCCGATCGTCCCAGACGCAGTCGCCCGACACGAGTACAGCGGCTGGGTGGAGCTGAGCTTCGGAGAGTCGTTTGGCCCTCTTGATCGCCGGCGCGAGGTCTTCGACGTGGCGAACGATCAGGTACTTGATCCGCAAAGCTTGGAGCAGCGGCTCTGCCACGATGCCGTGCGGGACACCCCAGTGCTCGGTCTCGCCGACGTCGCCGCGATAACTACACAGAAGTGTCACCGGCACTCCAGTACCGAGTGAGATGCGAGCGATGTACTCCGACGCGACTCTGAGTCCGGAGTTCTCCATGATCACCGCCGACTTCTTGCCACCCAACCAGGCTCCGGCACACATTGAGAACGCCACGCCCTCATTGCATGCCGGCACGTACTGGAACGAATCGTTCTGCTCGACCAACTCGTGCACGTTGCGTTGCCACCCATCGGGTAGGCCCGAGACGAAATCGATGCCCGCTTCCTCGAGCCCTCGCACTGCCTCCCGAGCGGCATGTTCCAACACGTGTCGCTCCTCCTGGTCGGCGTCCGTGCCGGTCGATGCTAGTCGTCGCCTGTGGAAGACTGGGCCAGCCG
>JBPCTU010000135.1:0-2710 GCA_051011515.1 Acidimicrobiales bacterium | reverse complement strand
AGACAACATTCTATCAAGTGTTCATATCGAGAACGACCGTCGGTATAGTGAACGAATGGAAACGTACGAGATAGACCCAACCCGTGCCGTACCCGCTGTTGCGTACCGCAGCGACGCGATCTTTCAGACCGAGCAGCGTCGCGTCTGGCAGGGCGGCTGGGTATTCGTTGGGACGATCGACCAGGTCGCTTCGCCGGGGGACTACTTCACGACATTTCTTGGCGGGCAGCCGATCATCGTCTTGTGCAATCAGGCTGGCAGTTTGGCGGCGCTATCGAACCTGTGCGCCCACCGCGGAACCCTCCTCGTCGACGAACCAGGAAACACGAAACGATTCCAATGCCCGTACCACGCATGGACGTACCGGGACGACGGCGGACTCATGTCGGTACCCCACGCCGGACGCGACGAGGTCGACAAAGACGCCCACTGTTTACCCTCATACCGCTGTGAGGAATGGCACGGCCTCGTTTTCGTCAGTATGAACCCAGACGTTCCTTCGCTCACCGAACGCTTCGCACACCTCGATGCAATTGCCGTCGAGCATCGCCTTGGTGAGTTGCATCACTGGACATCACTGCGTGAGGCGGAAGAGTGGAACGCGAACTGGAAGCTGGTCATCTCGAATGCGATGGAGAGCTATCACCTGTTCAAGGTCCACCCCGAAACACTCGAGCCCTACACACCCACCGCAGCTGCGTACTACATCGTGGGCGGCGCCGACGGAACGGCAACCGGTGGAACCCAGAACGGCGAGGACGACTATGTCCTATTCAGTCTTCCACCGAACTTCGTGGGCGTGATCTCGGGCAAAACGCTCCTCTATCAATACGTCGAGCCGCTGGCAGTAGACCGGACCCGGACCATCGCTGCCGGCGCGTTCGAGCAAGAGGACCCTGAACGCTCTTCCAAGATCAGCGGCCTCCTCAAGAAGGCCACCCAGCGGGTAAGCGAATCGCTCATCCCGGACTTCCTTCCCGAAGACAAGTGGATCTGCGAACGCGGGCAGATTGCCGCAAGTGGGGACTTCGAGCCCGGTTCAATCGTCGCCATGGAACACGTCATCACCGACTTTCACCACTACCTCAATCGTCAAATGCACGGTGCGGTCACACCGCCGGTTGCCACATCTGAAACCGTCGGTGTGCCACGTCCCGACAGCTCCACGTGATGTCGCACCGGATTCCGCCGCGGCCCAAGCCTCGAACCCGGCTGTCACCAGCGGCCACGACGGCGATGACACTCGTAGGGCTCGCTGGGGTCTGGGCCACCGTCCTAATTGAGTCGTTGCTGTGGGTCTGGGGCTTCCTCTTCACCGTCTGGGCGATCGTCGCCATCGTGTCCGGCGAAACATTCCTGCTCACCCGACTCCACCGAGACGACCAACCAATACTCTTCTGGCTCGTCAGTCTGACCTGGCTCGCCATCGGCATTCTCTGGGTGATCTACCCGTCCACCTAGCCACCCACGCACGAAGCGTATCGGGCCCGACTGGGACGTCTAGTTTGGAAAGAGGAGGCAGCGATCGTGGCTCGAGAAGACCAAGCTCATCCCGACAACGTGGAAGGGTCATGGTTTGTCGACACACGCTGCGTGGGTTGCGACGCTGCCCGGCATTGGGCGCCGGATCTCATCATCATGGACGACAACGGCCGGTCCGTTCTCCATCGACAACCGACAACTCTTGAAGAGACCGCTGGGCTGTGGCGGGCGTCGGTGGCTTGTCCGACCAAGTCCATCGGCAATCGAGATGCCCGACGGCCTCCGAAAGGTGTCTTCCCGTACGAGCTGACTCCTGGGGTCTTGGCACTTGGCCACAACTCACCTAGTTCCTTCGGCGGGCACTCCTACCTCGTGGTTCAGCCACAGGGGAACCTCATGGTCGACTCGCCGCGCTACACGCGAGCCCTCACCGAAACGGTCGATGATCTAGGGGGCATCAAACACGTCCCTCTCGCATCGAGATGATGTCGCCGATGCAGACAAGTGGGCCGAGCGGTACGACGCCCGGGTGTGGATTCACGAAGACGATGGGGACGCCGCACCGTACGCGACCGATATCACTGTCGCCGACCAAGCTGTCGATGATGGTGTCATGTCGATCGTCATCCCTGGCCACACGAAAGGTCACGTTGCCTATCACGTCGATGAACGTTTCCTATTCACCGGCGACGCTCTGTTCTGGAACCATCGCCGACACGAACTCGACGTCACTCCCAAACAGACCTGGTACTCCTGGGAGGCGCTTGCTGACAGCATGGACTCGATCGCGCACCTCAGCGTCGACTGGGTGTTCCCCGGGCATGGCAAATGGCACCACATAGGTTCGGATCTCTATTCGTCACAGATGGCCGAGCTCGGAACGGCAATGCGTGTTCGTGGGCAAGCCGACTGGAGTAGGCGGCCACACACCACCTTCGGCTGGTACTAGCGAAGGCCAGCGCGTTTGGACGAAACTGGACCGACCAAGTTGACGGCGCCGGGACTTCCCCCACGTGGAGTTCGACACAGTGGTCGAGTCCAATGAAGCGAGGCCGACGCCGTCATCCCTGGATCACCCAGCTCCTCGTGCAACCCGTAGATTTTTGACAATGACGAAATACAGCTTCCTCGACGACTACAGCGAAGGCTGCCACCCCGAAATCCTCGCCGCGGTCGCCGCGACGAACGATTTCCAACAAACCGCGTACGGCCAAGACGACTATTCCAA
>JBPCTU010000134.1:0-3213 GCA_051011515.1 Acidimicrobiales bacterium | reverse complement strand
ATCGAGCAGCCGCGCTTCTCGCCTCGCGTGGTGCCGATGTCTGGGCGTGGAGTCGCATGACCGACACGGAGGTCGAAGAGGGCCTGAGTTGGTTGCTCGATGATGTTCCCGACGCTGTTTCCGACATGGGCGGTGAGCTCATCGCCGGCTGCGTCGAGCGCGGACTTGGGCCTGCGGCGGCGCTGGAGGGGACCACGTCCGGACTGCACCGTCTGAACGGCCTCGATGTTCCATTCCCAGTGTTCAACTGGAACGACATCCCTCTCAAGGATCGGATCCACAACCGCCACCACGTGGGACTAGCCGCTTGGCCCGCATTCACTGCGGTCACGGGCATGGCCTTGCATGGACGCTCGGTCCTCGTGGTCGGATTCGGCCCAGTTGGGCGCGGGGTCGCCCTGGTCGCGCGGGCGCTTGGCGCTGTCGTTTCGGTAGCTGAGTTGGACCCTGTGCGGGCGCTCGAAGCACAGCATCACGGATGTAGGGATGTTCTGCTGGAAGAGGGACTTGCGAATGCCTCGATCGTGGTTACCGCAACAGGGATCGAGGGTGTCTTGGGACCCGACCAGCTGGCGCGACTGCGTTCGGGGACCGTGCTCGTCAATGTTGGCCACAGCAATCGCGAGATCGATGTTGGCTGGCTCGATCTGCAACCACACGATGGCATAGTGCCCGGGATCGACCGCTATGTCATCGACGGTAGTGACGTCTACCTGCTGAACCGTGGGAGTCTCGTCAATCTCGCCCCCCAAGGGGAGTCCGTCGTCGGCGAGTTCTTTGATCCCTTCGCGGCGATCATCCTCAGCGGTCTGGCTTGGATTCTCAACGGGGGTGCTGAGGGGGCCAGCCCATGCCTTCAGGAATACCCGGCACATCTGGAGAAGGAGATCGCCGAGCTGGTACGACAGGCGAGAGCCTGACCATCTCGGTTCCAAAGGCCGAAGCTGTGATCGAGGAGGTCGACGTCACCGTCCTCGGATAATCATGCCCAGCACGACTCCCAGGACCAGCGTCGCTGCGGCGATCGTAAGGTTCAACGTGGTGGCTGTCTCGCTGGTTGTGCTGTGTTCCCGCTGCACCGCCGAGGCGCCGGCAGATAGTTTGTGATGGTGAACGACACTCTCTGCGCAGACTGCGTCGATCAACTCACGGCGTTCCAGCTGGGACTCCTCCCAGAAACCGAGGGCGGTGTGCTACGCGAGCACCTGGGTTCGTGCCCGAACTGCCGGATCTTCTCTGAGCAGATCGACCAGACCGCTGCGCTACTGGAAGCCTTCCCTCAGCCAGACGCCCCTCCAGAGCTAGCTTTGGCCATCGCATCGTCGAGCCCCTCATCCAGCGGAACCGACGCCGACGCTCTGCTCCGCCAGCTCTGCCAGCTGGCAGACAGTTTTGACCAGCGCAACGCTGAGGACCTAGTTCAGAGCACATTCCTGGCCGCGGTAGAACGCAACCCAGCGGACTTGGAGATCGCCGATCTGGCTCGTGATCTCGCCGACGCCGCGCTGGCAGACGGGCAGCCCGAAACAAGAGAACTCGACCAATTCGATCTGGCCACGACTACCTCGATGCTCGACCCCGACGGCGATACAGCCGAATTGTTCTATCCCGACTTCTACAGCGAGGGCCCCGATATCGGCCGGTTCGTCGACTCGCCCGCGGTTTGGGGTCGAACCAACGTACTGACGCCCGAGGAGGACTTCACGACCACAGAGCTCTACGGCGTTGTCGATCAGGCGTTGGATCAGCTTCCCGCGCCGTCGGGGCAACTGATCCAGCTCGTCGACATCGATCAGCTCTCATTGCCAAAGGCTGCCGCAGCTCTGCGGTTGAGCGTGCCCGACGCAGCCTCTGCGCTGCATCAGGCGAGGGTGCACGTCCGCGGCGCTATCAATGACTTCGCGACATAAGCCTTCATTCCGACGTCGAAACACCATGATGGGTGGGGTGCTCGACCCACACTGCCCGCGCCCCCAGAGATGACCCCGTGGAGCTACTAGCAACTGGCTCGCTCTCAGGCCCCGAGGCAAGGGCCGCTGTTCGCATCATCGACGCCGACCAGGGCCCGACAATCGAGCTGTCCGACTTGTGGGTCGCGCCCGGCGCGCCCGACGTTCGCCTGTTCGCAAGCCCGCACGCAGATGGCACCATCGACACCACGAGCACCGAGCTCGGCCTGGTTCCATACGGCGAGACTGTTCAGCGCTGGCCGTTTCCCAGCACGCTGGGCGCCGATCAAGCCCGTTCGGTGGTGGTCTACTGCCACATCTACTCGGTGCACTTCGGTCACGCCGAAATGGAATGGCTCGCCCAGTGAGTGGAGAGCGGCGCCTGTGATGTCAAACGCTGCTTTCCCTATGCGGCGCTGGTTGCTCCCGGTCGGATACTCGGTGACTCGTAGGGAAGCGAACCGGGTCAGGCGAAGTGCGTCCGGGGGCGATCCTGGTGCTGGCCGTCGACATCCAGATCGACGCGCTCATCGAAGAAGCAGACCATCCCCGCGATCGGTGCGACCTCGGGGAGCGGTGACGGGTAGCTCCAGGCCAGATCTGTGAGCACATCGCCACCAACGCGCGAAGCCATCGCATCGCAACTCGGCGTCATCGTGGCGTTCTGCCCCGACCTTGAAGTCGAGCGAATGGCTGAGTCTTTAGTCTTGGCGTCCGAGTCGAGCGATCAGATCGACGAAGTCTCCCAGTCGGAAGCGGAGGACCTGCTCGAAGACATGATGGCGGCGGCTACTGGGTGAACGACCCCGTCACAGGCGGGGCGTCGGACCGAATCGGGGACAGGGGCACCCACAAGGCTCGTCTAGAGGATCAGCCCGCAACGACTTACAGGACTTGGGACTTGGCGAGGCGCTGAACCGAACAGACGCCATTTGGCCGGGGTGCGCCCGTGACAGCGCCAAGAACGCCCTCATCGTCCCGCCAGCCCTCACTCAAGCGGCCGACTCAGCCCGGTAATACAGTCGGCCGCGATGGCGTGGGTGACGCTGACGCTTGTGCTCCTCGCGATCGTCGCCATCGGGGTGGTCGTGATCTGGGCACTGGTACGACGCTTGAAAGACCCGGACACGTGGACTTGGGAATCCGGCTGGGACCGGCACGGCCCTCGGCCTGGCTCCCCGCCGACTAAGACACCCGACTGGTTCGACGACGACATCTAGCCGTCTCACGGGAACCACGCCTCAGCGGCCCTAGACCGCATATG
>JBPCTU010000133.1:0-10087 GCA_051011515.1 Acidimicrobiales bacterium | reverse complement strand
CAACCGTCGAAAATCGCGCAGATGAGGCCGATGTGGATCCACTCGCCGATAGCGACGAGAGCGAGCTCGAGGCGACGAACATCCCGCCCACAGTCCGCAGAGTGCCGCTGGAAGCGTTAGTGGCCACAACGACACCCGATCCCACGGCGAGTCCCGAGGTGCTTTCGGCCGTCGTGACGCCGAGACCCGTCATCCCACCACCTCGACCCACTGCAACACCGCAGGATCCGGGCGACAACTCGCGGCCGCGGCCTAGTCCAACACCTACTGATCCCAGCCGACCCAGGCCAACGAGAACCCCCGTCGTTCCCACACCAACCCTGCCACCTCCAACGGTCGAACCCACTGCTACGCCTGAACCAACCGAAACACCGGCACCCCCCACCGAAACACCGGCACCCCCCACCGAGACGCCGGTACCAACGGTCGCGCCGCCCACACCTACGACCGCTCCACCGGAACCGACATCTACGCCGGTACCCCCAACGCCGACGTCGCCACCCGATGGCGGCGGAGGCGAGGACGACTGACTCTCGACGGCCTGCCATGGGCCAAACCGAGCGAGGCCCGGTTGAAGCTATCCCGGGATCAGTATCGAGAAGGCTCGATACCTCGGGAGCGGGACAAGGGGCGCATCACTGCTGGGAGAAGGTCGCCATGTAGGCGTCTTCGAAATCGAACGGGCTCAGCTCTCGTATCGCCCCCATGGCGAACTCGACGATCTTCGAGTTATCCACACCTGCTTCGAGAACGAACACGACCCCACGTTTCTGGTGGTCCTGAATGACCTGGAACCCAGGCGGCGGCCGCACCCCCCGGTCGGCAAGCCGATCCAGCGCCCGGCGCCCGGTTGCATGAGCCACGCCTAACTGTGCTGGTTCGAGACCGTTGCGGCCTTCGTGCTGAGGCACCCAGGTGACTTGGGGAATCACCGGGCCTCGCGACGAGAACACCCGCCAGAACAACGTTCCGGTGTGGATCTCGTCTTCGTTGGCATCAGGGACGATGTTCATCCAGCGGCGGCCATCGGAAGCTGTTCCGAAAAGCGCCATCTCGTCGGCGATCCCATCGATATCGGTGCTCGCGAATGTGAATGTCCGGTGGCGAGTCGCCATTGCTCCCCCACCGTAGTTCCCGGCGCAGTCCAAGTCGCTACGCCCCACGCACAGCAATCAGGAACACCGTAAGCTCGATCGAGTGAAGGACCATCCATGGGGTTTCCGCACGAGATCGCTGCACAGCGGCGGTCAACCCGATGCCGCAACAGGCGCTCGAGCGGTACCCATCTACCAAACCACCAGCTTCGTCTTCGAAGACACCGAAGACGCCGCCGACCTCTTCGCGCTCCAGAAGTTCGGCAGTATCTACAGCCGAATCAACAACCCAACCGTTGCGGCTTTCGAGGAGAGGATGGCCTCGCTCGAGGGAGGCATCGGGTCGGTCGCGACTAGCAGCGGGCAGGCAGCAGAATTCCTCACCACGACCGCGCTGGCCATGGCTGGGGACCACCTGGTCGCAGCGTCGAGCCTGTACGGCGGGACCTACACCCTCTTCGACGTCACACTCCGTCGGCTCGGCATCAACACGACCTTCGTTCCCGGGGAGAAACCTGAGGCATTCGCTGCAGCCATCACCGACGACACCAAGATGCTCTACACCGAGATCATCGCCAATCCGTCAGGGGCGGTCGCCAACCTCGAACCTCTGGCCGACATCGCCAAGGCCCACAACATTCCGCTGGTGGTCGACAACACGTTCGCAAGCCCGTGGCTCTGTCGAACGCTCGAATTCGGCGTCGACATCGTGGTTCACTCGGCAACCAAGTTCATCGGCGGACATGGCACCTCGCTGGGCGGTGTCATAGTGGACTCGGGACTCTTCGATTGGAGTTCCGGTCGCTTCCCACACATGACCGAGCCGGTCGCCACCTACAACGGAATCCGGTGGTGGGAGAATTTCGGCGAATACGCATTTTGCACCAAGGTTCGGAGTGAACAGCTTCGCGACATCGGCGCCTGCATCTCACCGTTCAACGCCTTCATGTTGCTGCAGGGGGTCGAGACCCTCCCGCTTCGAATGGACGCTCACGTGAAGAATGCCCGCGCCGTCGCTCAGTGGCTCAACGACGACCCGAGGGTGGCGTGGGTCAGCTATGCGGGGCTACCCGACAGCCCCCATCACGACCTTGCCGCCAAATACTTGCCGGGTGGACCCGGAGCGATCGTTACCTTCGGCGTCAAGGGGGGTCGCGACGCCGGAGCCAAGTTCATCGCTGCTCTCGAGATGATCAGCCATCTGGCCAACGTCGGTGACGCGAGAACCTTGGTGATCCACCCAGGGTCGACCACCCATCAGCAGCTGAGCGATGCCGAGCTCGACGCAGCCGGAGTGACACCGGACATGGTCCGATTGTCAGTCGGTCTGGAGGACCTCGACGACATCATCTACGACCTCGATCAAGCCCTCAGCGCAGCGGAGGCTTCATGAGCTGGACTCCGCCGAGTGCCCGCGATCGGCAACGGATCATCGAGCAATCACAGACGGTCGCCATAGTCGGGGCTTCATCGAACCGATCGCGATCGAGCAACTTCGTTGCCACTTACCTCCTCTCGTCGTCCACCACATTCGACGTATACCTCATCAACCCGAAAGAGGACGAGATTCTCGGCAACCCGGTGTATCCGTCGTTGGGGGCGCTGCCGGTCACGCCGGACATCGTCGATGTCTTCCGAAAACCCGAGGATCTCCCAGCCGTCGCCCGGGAAGCGATCGACGTCGGGGCGAACGTCTTCTGGGCCCAGCTCGGCCTCTACAACGAAGATGCAGCTGAGATCGCGAACTCCGCCGGACTAGATGCAGTCATGAATCGCTGTTTGAAGATCGAACATGCGAGGTTCCACGGCGGGCTCCGACTGGCGGGCTTCGATACCGGCGTCGTTTCGTCGCGCCGACTGGAACCTTGATACGAGCGTCGGGGTTCTCGGCCCCCATGCTGTTCAGCCGAAACAGGTGAACGCCACCGCAGGGAAGTAGATCCCTCCGGTGACAGCCACCAGTGCCCCACCTCCGGCGGCCGAGCGGTGTATGTCGACCGAGTCCATCGGGCACGGCGCGCCGTCGGGTTCGGGGTCGTAGCGCACCCCATCGACATTCACCTTCTGGTGGAAGGTCGAGGTGTTCAGATCGGGGCCCACAGATTCCATGAGCGCGAGCATCAGGTCACTCGACCAGTATCCCAAGCTCACCGCCTGGCTGTAGATGAGATCGGCGCCGATGGCCTCGAGATCGGTGGCCATCACGCCGGTGACTTCCCGGTATTCCTCTTGTGGCGGGAATTGGGAGTGGGCGTAACCTCCTTCAAGAGCATCCGCGACTGCAAAATCGCTGAGTAACCCGGGCAGATACGAGACGTCGTCCACCACTAGCCCGTCGAATGGCCCTCGGAGTGCGGCCTTCAACGCGATCGCTCGGTCGAGACCGACCGAAATCATCGCCACTTCGCCTGCCGATGCCACCACAGCGTCAACAGTGCTGTCGACCGTCGCATCGCCCCCGGCGGCATCGTCGACAATAACGCTGGTCAGTCGATCTCCCCAGATCTCCTCGGCAGTCGCTCGGGCAGCTGCACCCGACGGGTCGTCGCTAACGACAACCGTGATCTGCTCGGGCTCGTCGGCCAACGCATCGACCAGCTCGCGTGGGCTGGTATCCGGTGCAGCGCCGGGAATTCCGAGGACCGTGCCGATCAGACAGCCGTTGAAACCGAAACCCCACTCATTCGGCAGGCAGAAACCGGGAGCGAAGCCCCATCCGAAGAAGGGCATCGACGACTCCGCCAGAAGGTCGGTGACCTCAGGGGTTGGTACCGCCGTCGCCAACACCACCGCGAACACCTCGGAGTTGTTCACGAGTCGCTGCACTTGACGGAGCAAACGATCTGGATCCCCTCGATCGTTGAGGACATCGACGATCTCGACTGACCTCCCACCGACGCCGCCGGCTGTGTTGGTGCGTTCTATGCGAGCGCTGACGCCGACTTCTACGTCGCCGAACACCGAGGCAGTCTTGACGATCGCGATCCCGACCGTGTCGTTGCTAATGCCCCGAGTCAGCACGGGGACAGGCGTTGGCGTCGGTTCTGCTGTCGGTGTGGGCGCCGGGGTTGGCGTGGCCGGGCCGATCGGTGTCGGCGTCTCAGCCGATCCAGCGAGTGGCGTCGGTGTCGGAGCTGATGTGACCGCCACCAGTTCGGGACCATCGGAGCCGGCGCAAGCCCCAATGGCCAGAGCCATAACCGTCACAAGCGCCACATAAGGCAACGAAGGCGCGAAACGCCGGCTGTAGATCGACATGTTCCCGGCAACGATAGAAGCCCCGGGGTAGGCCCGGTGTTGATGATGCTGCTGACACTGGGTGGCTCACGATACGTTGCTCGTGATGTCCGGCCGACTGACGCAGTGGTTGCAAGATCACGACGACGTGACCTCACCACTGATTCCTGCGGCCACCGTGATCCTGCTGCGTGATGGCGCTCTGGGCCTGGAGACGCTGCTACTGCAACGATCATCGAAGCTGAGCTTCGCCGAGGGTTCCTGGGTATTTCCCGGAGGCCGCGTCGATGAGTCGGATCGCCGTGGCCCGGTGGACGATGACAGCGCTGCTCGCGCAGCTGCAGCAAGGGAGTGCCTCGAAGAGGCCAGTGTCACTGTGCTGGAGGACTCGTTGGTCTACTACTCCCACTGGGTGCCGCCCCAAGAGGCACCCAAACGATTCTCCACATGGTTCTTCCTGGCTCGCTCGCCGGGCGAAACGGTGCGGGTCGACCAAGGCGAGATCACCGGGCACGCCTGGCTCACACCAGCTGCTGCTCTCGAGCGTGCCCACGAGAGACGGATAGAGCTCCTTGCCCCGACGTGGGTGTCACTTCACGATCTCAGTGAGTTCGCCGATGTCGAAGCTGCGCTCAACGCGACGCGAACGCACGGGCCCAAACGGTTTGCAACGCGCATCATCAGCACACCTGAAGGGCCCGCGGCCGCGTGGAAGCCCGATGCCGGGTACGCAACGGGAGACCACTCGGCTGAGGGTTCCCGCCACAGGCTGGTGATGGGTCCTGGCCGATGGCGCTTGGAACGTTCGGAGCACAACATCAACGAGACCAGGGCCTAGTCTTCAAGCCACATGGAAGCCACCACCACGGCAGCGGGGCTGAGCTCCCAAGACGTCGAGGAACGCATTGCCGCCGGCCAGGACAATCGTTCTCCGGAGGGCACCTCGCGCAGCAACCGCCAGATCGTGGTCGCGAATGTGTTCAACCCGGTCAACGCGATCATGTTGTCGCTGTTCGTGTTGATCCTCATCGCCGGGTATCCCGAGGACGGCCTCTTCGTCGGCGTAGTGATCAGCAACTCCGTGATCGGGATAACCCAGGAGCTCTACGCCCGCAGGGAGCTACACAAGCTCGAGCTGCTCAACGCGCCGTTGGCTCGGGTGAAAAGAAATGGCGAAGTGGTCGAGGTGGCAACCGAGAACGTCGTGAAAGACGACCTTGTTGTGCTGGCCCCCGGTGATCAAATCTCGGTCGACGGAGCGGTGATAACGAGCGCTGGCCTGGAAGTCGACGAGTCGCTGCTCACAGGTGAAGCCGACCCCATCGACAAGGACCCGGGCGACGAAATTCTGTCGGGCAGCTTCGTCAATGCCGGCTCAGGTCAGTACATCGCAACCCGGGTAGGAGCGGAGTCCTACGCGAACACCCTGGCCGCCGAGGCCAAACGTTTCGTGTTGGTCGACAGCGAGCTCCGAAAAGGCATCAACACGATTCTCCGAGTCTTGATCGTGATCATCCCCCCTGTCGGCCTGTTGTTGCTCTGGTCTTTGTTGGACGTCGAAGACCGCTGGCAGGATGCACTACAAGGGACCGTGGCTGCTGCGGTGGCGATGGTGCCCGACGGACTGGTGTTGCTGACGAGCTTGGCCTTCGTAGCAGGGGTCATCACTCTGGCGCGCCGCCAGGCCCTCGCCAAAGAGCTTGCCACGGTCGAGTTGCTTGCCCGGGTCGACACTCTTTGCCTGGACAAGACCGGAACCATCACGACAGGCGAGATCGGTTTCGGCGAGGTGAGGGCGCTGAGCCCCATCGATGAGAAGCTCGCATTCGATGCGCTGGGCGCTTTCGCCGCCTCAGACCCCAGCCCAAATCCGACGCTGACAGCGGTCGTAAATTCTGTCCCGGCCCCGAGCGGCTGGGAAGTTGTGGCCACCGAACCCTTCTCGTCTGCGAGGAAGTGGTCTGCGACGCAGTTTGTGGACAGAGGCACCTACTTCTTCGGGGCCCCGGACATCCTCTTCTCAGACCGTGATGAAGAGGCCCGTGTCGCGGCTCAAACCGAAGCCGCGGCTGGGCGGCGCGTCCTGTTGCTTGTTCATTCAGAGGAACCGTTGAACGGCGATCTGGCCGAACAGCGAACCCCAGTTGCTCTCGTCCTGCTCGAGGACACAGTGCGAGACGACGCCGAGGAGATCTTCGGCTACTTCACCGACCAGGGCGTCGAGTTGAAGGTGATATCCGGGGACAACGTCGCCACGGTTTCGGCCGTGGCGGCCCGCGCCGGAATACCTCATGCCGACGCGAGCCTCGACGCCACAGAACTCCCCGAAGGCGAACCCGAACTTGCAGAGGTCATGGCGGACAAGTCGGTATTCGGGAGGGTCACGCCACACCAGAAGAGGGCGATGGTCGCCGCTCTCCAGGGTCGTGGTCGTGTTGTAGCCATGACAGGCGATGGCGTGAACGATGTCTTGGCCCTGAAAGACGCCGACATGGGCATCGCAATGGGAAGCGGCACAGCCGCATCGAGGGGGGTCGCCCAGCTGGTGCTGTTGGACAACCGGTTTGCGACGTTGCCCGAGGTCCTGGCGCAGGGCCGCAAGGTCATCAACAACATCGAACGCGTATCCAACCTGTTCGTGACCAAAGCCGCGTATGCGGTCCTGCTCACGGCAATCATCGCGATCCAGGGCATTGAGTTCCCGTTCCTCCCTCGCCACCTGACGCTGATCGGATCTCTGACCATCGGTATCCCGGGGGTGTTCCTGGCTCTCGCCCCGAACACGAACCTCGTCCGGCCCGGGTTCTTGAATCGGGTCCTCCGATTCTCGGTGCCTGCGGGGGCCATAGCCGGAACGGCTACATGGCTGGTCTACCTCTATGCCCGCAGCCTGGGCGGAGATCCTCTGAGCGACAGCGAATTGGCCGACGCTCGTTCTGCCGCCACCATCACCCTCCTGGGTATTGGACTTGTCGTGTTGATTGTTGTGTCGCGCCCACTACGAGCATGGAAGGTGGCCCTTGCAGGAGCCATGGCGGGCCTGTACGCGCTGGTTCTGGTGTGGGAACCTGCTCGAGACTTCTTCGAGCTGACCACGCTCGACCAGGAGCTTGCCATCGCAGTGGCAGTGGCGATCCTCGCCGGTGGACTGATGGTGATCGCCATCCCCATAGTGGTCCCGGGCACACGTATGGCCAGATCAACCAACGAACCCGCCCCGCGAGCATCAAGAGAGGATCAGGAAGATGGCTGACACCACCGCCGATTTGGACCCCAAGAAGGTTGCCGAATTCCAATCGCAGATGGGGGGTTATCTCAACGCAGCGTCGGCTGCGCTGATGATCTCCATCGGCCACCGAACTGGCCTGTTCGACACAATGGCTGCGATGCCGGCCGCGACATCTGCTTCCATTGCAGCGCGAGCCGGTCTGAACGAACGTTATGTGCGTGAATGGCTGGGGGCGATGGTGGCGGCAAAGGTCATCGTTTACGACCCGAACAAGGACGAATACTCGCTGCCGGCCGAACATGCGTCGCTCACCACGAGTGAGGCCGGTCCAGGGAACCTCGCCAGGATCATGCAGTTCGTCCCACTCCTTGCCACGGTCGAAACGAAAGTCATCGACAAGTTCCACAATGGCGGCGGGGTGCCGTACAGCGAGTACGAAGACTTTCACCGGATCATGGCCGAGGTCAGCGGCGCCCAATTCGACGCCGGTTTGGTCGACGAGATGTTGCCTCTGGTTCCGGGAATGGTCGACGCCCTCGAAGCAGGAACAACTGTGGCCGATGTAGGCACGGGCTCGGGACACGCCGTGAACGTGATGGCGTCGGCCTTCCCTCAGAGCCAGTTCGTCGGCTTTGACTTCAGCGAAAACGCCATCGACGTCGCTCGAGCCGAAGCCGAGTCCCTAGGGCTGACGAACGCAAGGTTCGAGGTCCAAGATGCCGCTGCATTGGATGGCACAAACGAGTTCGACTTCGTCACAACTTTCGATGCGGTCCACGACCAAGCACGCCCCAGAGACATGGTGAGCAGCATCTACCGGATCCTCAAACCCGGGGGATACTGGCTCTGCGCCGACATCTGCGCATCCAGCCATGTGGGAGAGAACGTCGATCACCCAATCGGCGTATTCGGCTACACCGTGTCATGTATGCATTGCATGACGGTGTCGCTTGCCTACGACGGCGAAGGGCTCGGAGCGATGTGGGGGGTTCACCAAGCGAGGCAGATCTTCGCCGAGGCCGGCTTCAAGGACATCCACGTGAACAGCCTCGAGAACGACCCCACCAACAACTACTACGTGTGCCACAAGGCCTGATGATTCACGAGGACTGAACACGGCTCGCACCCGCGCTGCCATGGTGGACGAAGTGCAACCAAACCGTCATGTTGATGTCACGGGCCCTGAACATCGATCGACTTGAATCGAAGTAGGAGTAGAGGCGGTACTCCAGCGTTCCCTGAGAACGCTGGTAGCAGGGAGTAGGGCATGCAACCAGAATCTGCGGTGAAGGACAGGCTGGATCTTCCCGAGCACCAGCATGGATTCGATGAAGCGGCCTTGGAGAAGGCGATTCTCGAGAGTCGACGTCGCCAACTTGCGGAGTTGGCACAACTGAACAACTGAACCGATCTTGCATCGAATGCCTGGAGGTGTTCGATGTGCAGGACGAGACGGCGAGGCCGCGCGGGCCCTCGCCGTCTTCGTCTTTTTGCCCTCCGTGCCGGCCATATCGAGCCCACACCAACCCGGCACAAACCCACAGGAGATATCGCCAGGCGCCGACGGCCAATGACCCAGGCTCGCTGACGAAGCAGTAACGTCGGCGGTCGGCGGCACCAATACATCCCACGGCAAGGCTGCCTCCCGATACCGGCCACGATGCAACGATGCCCAAAGTGTCGCGCTACAGCCTGACGAGAATTGGAGTTCCGATGTTCGATCTGATCATCCGCGGTGGCGACATCGTCGACGGCACCGGTCGCGACCGCTACCAAGCCGACGTTGGGGTCGAAGGCGACAGAATCACTGCCATCGGAGATCTCTCCGACGTAGTGGGCGAGCTCACCGTCGACGCAACGGGCAGAGCGGTCACACCCGGGTTCATCGACGTCCACACCCACCTAGACGCGCAGGTCTTCTGGGACACGACTCTCTCCCCCTCTCCCCTTCACGGTGTCACCTCGGTTGTTGGTGGCAACTGTGGCTTCACGATCGCACCGCTCTCATCCAACCCTGACGACGGCGATTACCTCATGAGGATGTTGGCGCGGGTCGAAGGTATGCCGCTCGAAGCGCTTCAACAAGGTGTCCCTTGGGACTGGGTGAGCACCGAGGAGTACTTCGATTCCTTTGCGAACACTCTTTCGATCAACGCAGGGTTCAAGGTTGGGCACTCGGCTCTGAGACGGGTTGTGATGGGGAGCGACTCGGTATCTCGGCCGTGCTCCCCCAGCGAGCTTGCCGCAATGAAGGACCTGCTCCGTGCGGGGCTCGACGCGGGAGGCCTGGGGTTCTCGTCGTCGTGGGCCCGGACCCACAACGACCCTTTCGGAAACATGGTGCCTAGCCGATATGCGGAGGCCAGCGAACTCATAGAGCTGTGTTCGGTGCTCGCCGATTATGAGGGCACCTCGCTCGAATTCATTCCCGCGATCGGGCCGTTTTCCAGCGAGAGCATGGAGTTGATGGCCGACATGTCGGCCGCTGCACAGAGCCCACTCAACTGGAACGTCATGAACGTCAACG
>JBPCTU010000132.1:0-4168 GCA_051011515.1 Acidimicrobiales bacterium | reverse complement strand
GAGTCGCGGGCCGAGCTCGGGACGATCGTGACCTATCAGCAGTCCGAGCTCGAACGTTTGGGAGTCGAGGTCAGGACGGGCGAACGTGTCGATGCTGACGCTGTTGGCGCATATGACGTCGAAGCGGTCATTGTCGCCACCGGGTCCAAGCCCCGCCAAGATCCGATCGACTCGGACGGATCCATCCCTTTCGTTGCCCCCATCGAGGTGATGGCCGACCCGGCACCCTGGCACGGCCGGCACGTCCTCATCTTCGACATCGTCGCCAACATGGTCGCCTACGCCCCCGCCGAGGCCCTGCTTCGGGCGGGCGCCACTGTCACCATCGCAACGCCCAAGCTCTACTTCGGCAGCGGCCTCGACATGGCCACGATGACGACCGCAATCCGCCGGCTGGCAACAATGGGCGCCTCACTTTGTGCGAACTCGTTGGTGACGGGCATCGCCGACGGCGCCGTCCACATACAGGACACGATGACCGGCGAGGCCAGAACGGAACCCGCAGACGCAGTCGTTGCGGCGGTGGGCAACCGCGCGGTCGACGCCCTCGCTCACTCCCTCGAGGCCAACGCTCGGCTCGAGGTCCACCTCGTCGGCGACGCTGCAGCACCCAGAACCATTCTGGAGGCGGTGCGGGAAGGCAGAACGGCCGGCAGAGCGGTCTAGGACCCGACACACTCGACACACGGGCCACCATCTGCCTAAGTTCGAGACATGACAACGCCGGAAGTTCAAGACATCGTCACTGCATGCCAAGCCCTCGCGCTGCGCGGCTGCGGCTCGGGGATCGGTGGGCACGTCTCGATGCGGGTACCAGGCAAGTCTGCCCTCTGGATCAACGCGTTCGACCGCACACTCGGCGAGGTCACCGCCGACGACGTGCTCATGATCGACTTCGACGGAAACCTGCTCGAGGGAGACCGACCGATAAGCCCCGGTTACGAGTTCCATCCGGGCATCTATGGCCAACGCGACGACGTGAACGCCATCGTCCACACCCACGGGTTCTGGGGGCAGGCTCTCGGCGCGTTGGCCCGACCGTTGAAGATTCGACACAACCTCGCGTGTTTCTTCCATGACGACCAGGTGATGAGCCCCGACGACCACTTCTCCTCGATCGGGCCGGTCATCGGTAACGCCAGCACCGTGATCATCCCGTGGCACGGCTGTATAACTGTCGGTAGTTCGATCGGGCGAGCCACCGCGCTTCACACGACCTTCGAGGAAATGGCGAAGCTCGATGTGTCTCTCGAAGCGACCGACGCGCCCGAGATACCCGAGGATCGTCGAGACCCGATCAAGAAGTTGGTCGACGACGTGTCGGGATACCTCGAACAGACCTGGGATCTACTACAGAGAGAAGTGGCCGGCTCGGCCGTCAGCTCGACTTGATCTGAGGCGCCTCGGTGATCCCGGCGTCGGCCAGCTCCTTGGCTATCTCCTCGCGAAGCACGTACTTCTTCACCTTGGTTCCCGACATCGGCCATTCGGACACAAACCGCACGTAACGCGGGACGCGGAACGTTGCGATCTTGCCCCGGCAGAAGTCGATGATCTCCTGCTCGGTAGCTGTCTCGCCCTCCTTGAGCTGGATGTAGGCCGTCGGCACCTCGACGTACTTGGCGTCAGGCGCCGAAACCACCTGAGCGATCTGGACTGCGGGATGGGTCAACAAGTACCCCTCCACTTCGGCCGCAGCGACGTTCTCGCCACCGACCTTCAACATGTCCTTGACCCGACTGACGAAGGTCACCCGGCCGTCCTCGTCCATGTGGGCGACATCACCTGTCTTGAAGAAACCACGCTCGTCGAATACATCGGCGGTCGTTTCAGGGTCGCGGAAGTACCCATCGAAAGCCATCGGACCCCGATACCAGAGCTCACCGGTGCTCCCAGGAGCCAACAACTCGTCGGTCTCGGGGTCATGCACCTCACATTCCATCCCCGGCATCGGCAACCCACCGGTTGTCGTCCTCAGATCCAACGAATCTTCCAACTCCGAAAGCGACAAAAAGGCGCAGGCTTCGGTTTGGCCGAAACAACTGACCAGGACGGCGTCGGGGGTCTCGTCCTGGATCTGGCGCAGACGTTCCTCCACGCCGGCACAAAGCAGCACGCGCAGCGAGTCGAAGTCGTGGTCCCCTCGCTCGGCACTGCCGAGGATCGGTAGCCAGATCGTCTCGAACCCGGGCAAAGCAACGGTGCAGGGTTCGTCGCGAAGCTGCCCGAGTGCCACGTTCGGGTTGTAGAAACCGACATGGACGAACGTCGCGCCGGCAAAGAGTGCACCCACACCGAACGCCACACCGCCGATGTGGAACAGCGGCAAGGCCGTCCAGACCTTGTCGGATCCGTCCATGGGCATCCGCGAGTTGCAAGTGCCGTCGGCGAAGCGGATGAACGCCTCGTGACTCAGCATCGCACCCTTCGGCATCGCTGTTGTGCCCGAGGTGTACATGATCACTGCGGTGTCGCGCACGCGCACCGCTTGTTGGCGATGTTCGACCGCCGCATCGTCAACGGTGGCCGCTGCAGCCAGGAACTCGGGCTTGGACATCATGCCCGCGGCCCCATCGGAGTCGAGCACCACGATCGCCCTGAGCTCAGGCGCATCGACGAGATCCAGCTCGGTCGATGTGGCGGAGGCGACCTCTGGAAAGGTCTCATGCAGGAGCCCGACGAAATCAGTTCCCTCCGGCGGACGGCTGGTGAACACCACCTTCATCCCGGCGTGAACAACGACCTGGCCGAGCTCGACCGACTTGAACCGGGCATTGATCGGCGCAGTGATGGCGCCGATCTTCGCGGCCCCGAGAAGGATCGCGAGGGTGTCGATGCACTCGTGCAGGAAGTAACCAACGCGGTCGCCGGCCCCGACACCCAAAGACAAGAGGCCCTTCGATATGAGCTGAGCCCGGTCGGCGAGGTCGGCATAGGTGTACCTGTTGTCGGGGAACACCACGGCCTCGCGATCGGGGTGCTCGGCTGCGCGCTGATCGATGAGGTCTCCGAGCGTCGTGACGCCAATCCACTGTCGTTCGGTCATGGCCGAACCTTAGCTTTGGGAACCCCCCCGGGCTGCGGTGGAGTTCGACGGCTCATAGAGCGCGTCTGGGCCCACGTCGTCGAACCGTCTGGTTCCGATCAGCGCGAGGGTGCGGTCGACGTCAGCGGCCAGGATGGACAGAACGCGACTCACTCCCGCTTCGCCACCGGCGGCCAGACCCCAGAACCACAATCGGCCGCCGCATGCCGCGGTGGCTCCGAGCGCACGGGCCTTGACGATGTCCTCGCCGCGACGTACTCCCCCGTCGAGGAACACCTCAGCGCGATCGCCTACCGCCTCCACGACCTCAGGGAGAACCGCGGCGACTCCGGGAACGCTGCTGATCTGGCGACCTCCGTGGTTGGAGACGATGATGCCGTCCGCACCATTCTCGACGGCCGCCTGGGCGTCGAAGCGATTCATGACCCCCTTGACCAGAAGTGGGCCGTTCCACCGCCGACGGATCATCGCCAGGTCCTGCCAAGTGCGCGCAGGATCGGTGAGCTCGCGGTTGGTGTATTCACCGATGCTGCTGGCATCGTCACCGGGAGCCAATCCGGCCAACGAGGCAAATGTGATCTCGGGACCGTTCAGCATTCTGTAGACCCAAGGCAGTCGGGTCGACGCGTTGGCTGCACTCGACGGACGAACACGTACCGGCAGGGACATGCCATTGCGTAGGTCGCGTTCGCGCTTGCCGACGACTGGCACATCGATCGTCACAACCAGTGCCTCGTAGCCAGCGTTCTCGGCCCTGGTAATGAGCGACTGCACGACATCCTCGCTCTTCCACAGATACAGCTGGAACCAGAGTCGTCCCGTGGACGCCTCGGCGATCTCCTCCATCGAGTATCCCGACGCAGTGCTCACCGCGAAAATCGCGCCTGCTTCTGCGGCTGCCGCAGCAACTGCCGGTTCCCCGTCGGGGTGTACGACCGTGGCCAAGCCCGATGGGGACAAGACGAGCGGTAGCGAGACCGGCTCGCCGAACACAGTGGTTGTCATGTCGCGTTCGGCGACATCGACCAGGAACCTCGGCGAGAAGAGAACGTCGTCCAAGGCTTGGCGGTTGGCAGCAACCGCCAACTCGCCGTCGGCGCCCCCATCGACGAAGTCCCAAAC
>JBPCTU010000131.1:0-3228 GCA_051011515.1 Acidimicrobiales bacterium | reverse complement strand
CCCCGATGTTCGGTTTCGACTTCCGCGCCCGCGAGTTGTATGACCAGCCCGGGGTCATCTCGGAGCCCGGGTCGGTCGCTCGAGAGCAGTTTTCATTGCCAGTGGAGGTGCCGGTTCGCCCACACTTCGGTGTCATGGGTGTGGGGCCTCCCGACCACGGCCGAGTGAACAGCGTGCCGCCCGGGGTTTGGGGAGGCAACGTCGACAATTGGCGCCTCGGTCCTGGCGCGGCGATGTGTTATCCCGTTTTCAGTCCGGGCGGGGGGTTGTATGTGGGTGACCCACACTTCGCCCAAGGTGACGGGGAGATTTGTGGCACGGCCATCGAGGCGTCGATCAACGCTCGTATCCAGGTTTTCGCCATCGACGACGTGCCGGTGTCGTCACCGGTCATGGAGACCGCCGATGCAGGGATCACTCACGGCTTCGATGTCGATCTCGACGCAGCCATGCGCATGGCTGCGACTCAGATGCTTTGGCTACTTACGGAACGTTTCGGTATGGCGGCCGATGACGCCTACTCGTTGTGCTCGGTCGCTGTAGACCTCGGAGTCACCCAAGTGGTCGACCAGACACTTGGTTGTCACGCGATCGTATCGAAGTCGATCTTCGTCTGATCGTTACCTGTTCAAGCCGAAGACTTCGGCAAGGCCGACTCTTTGGACCTTTCCGGTGGGTCCCTTCGGGATCTCATCGACCACGAGAACCTCGCGGGGGACCTTGAACCCAGCCAGTGACTCCTTGGCGTGTTCGCGGACCTGCGCCGGCGTGAGCTCGGAGTTGTCGGTCAGGACGACGGCGGCCGCGACATCCTCCCCGAGCTTCGGGTGTTGCACGCCGAACACAACCGCTTGAGCGACCTCTGGATGAGCCAAGAGCACCTCATCGATCTCGAGTGGTGAAATCTTCTCGCCGCCACGGTTGATCTGCTCTTTGAGGCGGCCCGTCAGGGTCAGGTAGCCATCGTCGTCGATGGCGCCCTCGTCCCCCGTCCTGAACCAACCGTTCGCGAATGCCGAGCCATTCGCCGATGGGTTGGCCTCGTAACCATCCATGACGCTCTTGCCACGAATGGCTACCTCGCCACGTTCTCCGTGTGGCAACACGTTCCCTTCCGAGTCGAGGGTCACCATCTCGATCCCGGTTGCCAGCCCGACCGAGCCCGGTTTGGGTCGTCCAGGAGGGAGCGGGTTCGAGGTCATTTGATGCGAGGCTTCAGTCATGCCGTAGGCCTCGATGACCGGAACCCCAAAATGGGACTCGAGCTCTGAGAGGACCGGTGGCGGAAGTGACGCTGAGGAGGACCTGATGAAGCGGAGCGAGGTCTGGGCCGGGTCGCCCGCGCGGGCCAGAATCATTTTGTGCATCGTCGGCACAGCGGTGTAAAACGTGGGCTCGAATCGGTCCAGCCATCCTTGGAACTTGAACGCGTCGAAACCCTCGGTGGCGATCACCGCACCGCCTGCCGCGAGCGGCGCCAGCATGCCGGCTACGAGGCCGTGAATGTGGAACAACGGCATGACGTTCAGTGACCGGTCGGTCGCAGTCAACTCGCGCCACTGGCTGATGCTGGCCGCGGAGTCGCACAGGTTTCGCTGGCTCAAGGGCACGATCTTCGGTCGAGCAGTAGTTCCCGAGGTGTGGAGCACCAGTGCAATGTTGTCCGGAGAGACGGAGACGACTGATGTCGAGGAACCGGCCGACCCGGCGGGGCAACTGAACGCGATGTCCGGGAACTCGCCCGATACGTCGATCATGAGTGTTCCGGCAGATCTTGCCGATCGGGCCTGGGTCATCTCATCGATCGGAGCCAGCAAGGCATCTGCAGCCAGGTCCTCGAGGTAGAACCGAAACTCGTCCTCGCGATACTTGGGGTTGAGCGGCGCTGCACATCCCACCGACGTCACGGCCAGGAAGGCCAATGCCATTGCCGGACCGTTCGGCAACACCAGAGCGATCCGATCCTGGGGGCCCAACCCCGCAGCTCGCAGCTGAGCGGCGAGGCGGTCGACGTGATAGCGGAGTTCCTTCCACGACAGCGTGCCGGCCTCGGCGATCAAGGCGACGGACTCGTCCTTCCCTGCATCGAGGAGTGACCGGATCGAAGGCATCGGATCAGCGTACCGACGGGGCGGTTTCATCATGAAGGCGAGCGCGGCAGCGCCGACAAGTACAGTCACCCCGTGCGAATCGGTGTAATTGGTGCCGGGGCGATTGGCAGTCTGCTCGCCGGTCGACTCGCGGCGGCCGGCAATTCTGTCGGGGTCCTCGCCAGAGGAGCGCAGCTCGATGCTCTCCGCTCCGAAGGTTTGCTGATCATCGGCGAAGACGGCTCGGAGGAGCGCGTCGAGTCCTTGGATGCCTCAGATGACATTGCCAGCTTGGTCGGCGCCGACGTCTTGGTCCTTGCCCTCAAGGCACATCAGATTTCCGCAATGGCCAACAAGATCGCCGAGCTGTACTCACCAAACACGGTCGTGGTTCCGGTGCAAAACGGGATCCCATGGTGGTTCTTCCAGGGTCTCGGAGGGCCCTACGACGGGTGCCGACTTCAGACCTTGGATCCGGACGGTCGCATTTCTCGGTTCATCCCAGCGGACCGCATCATCGGGGCCATCGCCTACCCGGCCTCGGAAAGGCCTCGTCCCGGCGTAGTCCGCGTCATCGAGGGCGACCGTTTTCCGGTCGGGGAACTCGACGGTGAGCGAACCGACCGAGTCTCTGCCGTTGCCGCGATGCTGGCAGACGCGGACTTCAGCTCCCGGGTCCTCACCGACATTCGCAGCCACCTGTGGGTCAAGGCCTGGGGAAATCTGGCCTTCAACCCCATCAGCGCCTTGACTCGTGCTGGGCTCGCCACGATTTGTCGTGACCCCGGGACTCGCGCGTTGGCGGCTGAGATGATGGCCGAGGCAGCGGCGATCGCCGAAGTCATCGGAGTCAAGACGAGAATTTCCATCGACAAACGGATCGACGGCGCAATGGCAGTCGGCGACCACAAGACGTCGATGCTCCAGGACCTCGAGGCCGGTAGAGAGCTCGAACTGGGACCTCTTGTCGGAGTGTTCATCGAACTCGGTGAGCTGACCGGTGTCCCGACTCCAGCGATTCGAGCAGTACACGCGTGTGCGTCGCTCCTCGACAAAATGACTCAACAGACCTGACCGCCCAGTTGATTGATGCTGCTGTCAGTCGGGGATTTGATCGAGCCTCCGCGCGGTTGCCGAC
>JBPCTU010000130.1:0-2996 GCA_051011515.1 Acidimicrobiales bacterium | reverse complement strand
AGGATTGGCCGACCAGGACGTCCTGGCAGAAGAGGTCTCGAGCTGCACGGTTTGCGAGCAGCACCGTGCCCTGCCGGTCCAGGCGAAGCACCGGCCCCGGGTTCATCTCTGGGAAGCGAGCAAGCTGTTCGAGATCCTTTGATCGCTCTGCGAGTTCGTTGCGGAGGTCGTGATCACCGCTGACCTCGTGGAGTACGAGCGCAACCACGCCAGGGGTGGCAGCTACCTCTGATGTGGCGATCGACGCAAGGACCCTGACCTCGTCGGCGACGTTGCTGTGCGTCTTCAGTTCCACATCGACGACCCGCTCACCTCCGGCAGCCGTGCGCAGCAAGTCGGTGAGCCGGTCGGACTCGACGAAGAGACTGGTGACTGGGGGCACGTCCGCTTTCGGCTCCAGGCCCAGCAGCTCTCTGAACATGGCGTTCGCATAGGAGACCGATGCGTCCCCCGAGTTCACAAAGGCGATCGCTACGGGCAGTTCCGCGCTCACGTGCTCCAGATCGTGGATTCCGGACTGAGGCCGCGCTGACCCCCTTGTCTTCATGGTTTGCTCCTCTGCTTGCCGCTCCCGCGCACGGACTCTAGTCACCGACGCCGAAAAGTATCGGGTTGACAAGCGCCGCTCGTGTGGAGCCAAAGGGTGCACGCTTCCGCGGACATCAACGCACATCGATGGACACCAGGCCCGGGCCTGCCGGTCATCGACGGACGTCCATGCACGTCCACGGACACCCATCGACGCTACGGAGCCCGATGACGCGGAGGGGGTCGGAGGGTTCGAAAGGTGTCCTTCACGGTCCACCTGTTGTGGAAACCACAACGTTTCCCCAGGTCAGGGCTGATTTGTGGCCGCCGCGAACCGCCTAATAGCGCTCTTTCAGAGCCTCGCGTTTCTTGTCCGTCGGTGTCTACCCGCTGGCACAAGATCTCGTACGCGCGCCGACCATGCGCGAGGCGCCAATGTGCCGGGCCGAGCGCACGACTTCGGCGGACACCCTCTGTCATGCAGCGCTAGGGCTGCAAAACTTTGGCGATGTATGTGTGGAATCGGTCGCCCGACTCGCAAGTCCAGGTGATGTGGGCCCTTGCTGCGCAAGTCGATGCCAGGAGCGGGAACATGAGCGCTGACGAACTCGACGACGTGTCGACCGCGAAGCGCCTTGGCTTCATGTAGTAGCGGGTTGATCGGCATGACGTCGGGGTCAAGATCGCGTTCGTCGAGTACCGAAACCACCTGCGAACCTTCAAACCAGTCAGGCTGCGGGCCGAGGTAATTGGTTGATCCAGCATCGAGGACCTCGATGGGTTCTTGTCCCGCCGCCGCTCTCAGTTCGTTGACAAGCGTTGCCAACGGCAGCTTCCCAACCACTGCTGCCTGTCGCAGGGTCGCTACGCGGGCCACGCTTCGGCGAAGAGCAGGATTGCGGAGCTTCTTGAAGGCGGGCGCCATCCCGATGAGCAGCCCTTCGGTCTGGGGGTAGTCGCGCAGGACCTCTGCGACTTTCGACTCCGGGGTGATCGGCGCGCTGCGTGGCATTCGATCATCGTGGACTGCGCCGACATTCGATAGCTAGAGCCGATGGTCCTATCGGTGCCGCTCCCCGGTTGGATCCTGAGCCACAGCAGCACTACCCCAGAAGTGTCTGACTGGAGGGTCGGTGAAGGACGTTCCGATCGCCGTTTTGTGGGGAGCCAACGGCCGCACGCTTCTCCTAGGTGGTTGGGCAGAGCTGGGCGAGGGTGGCCACCGCGAAAGGGCGGAAGAACGTTGCAGTGATGGGCTCGATCGGGTCGCCGGCCAGGTCGTCGAGCGCGTCGCACCACAGCCCGGTCTCGGCCCGTTCCGCGGCGAAGCCTCCGAGCTCGCCGTACGTTCTGAGAGCTTCGAGGTCGCCGATTCTGGCCGCTCGCAGAACCGACTTCCTCAGCGTCAGAAGTTCGTCGAGATAGACGACGAGGCGATCGTGGCCTGTCCGAAACTCGTCAGGCGATTCGAGCCCAGCGATCTCCGACATGGCCTCTTCGGTGAGCGTGATCGCGATTGGCATGGTCGCAGCGATGGCCGCGGCCAGGTTCTCGTCGCTGACGATCGGGAACACGCCGCTTTCGATCGGTTGGTGCAAGGCAAGGGACCGGAAGCGCCCCAATGCGTGCCACAGATCCTCACCAAACTGACCGCCGGGCAGGCTTTGCGGGGCAGCCACGTCGGCCGGATCGGCGATGACAGACACGAGCGACGGGGGGGCATCCAAGGAGAACCGGGCAGCAGCCAATGCCAAGCCGTAGTTGGCGACTTCGAATCCGACGACGTCGCCACTCCCGGCTGCCTCTGCAATGACAGTGTCGAGCTCAACCGCTTCGTCGAGATACGAGAGCAGCCGTTCATGACCTTCGGCATAGGAGGCCGGAGGATCGATCTCGATGATGACGGCACGCACGGCTGCGAAGGCCTCCCCGGCGCCGGCGTTGAGGAGCGCTTGGAGGAGTAGCGCATCGCTGGCGTAAGTCTGTTGCAGTGTCTCTGTGTAGTTGCGGTTGCGTCGGCCGAACTCGTCCCAGCCTTGGGCAACCGCGTCGAGGTACGCGGTTTCGTTGGCATTGAGATCGTCAAACAGATTTGCGGTTCCGTTGTCGGAATCCGGATCTTCGAAGGACTCAACAAACTCCGCTGAGAGATCCGCGCGAGCTTGCCGCCGCAGGCTCGCCAACTCGAGGTCAATCTGGGCGATGAGTTCACCGTCACCGGCGTCCGCAGCAGCTTTCTGCCTGCCCCAGGCCTCGACCTCTTCCTCGAGCAACTGCATTGCCCGTCGGTGGTCGCGAGCGAATGTGTCGGGCGGGTCGAGTGCCTCGAGCTGGGCGATGGCATCTTGGTTGGCAAGGATCACAGTCCCGAGCGCAGCGGAGTACGCAGGCAGCAACTGCTCGAGGGCCCGGCCCTCGGCCTGCACAAACACTGCTTCGAATGCGTCTTCGATGACCGAGGTTGTGTC
>JBPCTU010000129.1:0-2785 GCA_051011515.1 Acidimicrobiales bacterium | reverse complement strand
CGCTCACCCCGATCCTCGTGGGCCGGCTCATCTCCGGAGTGGGGATCGGCGCGTCGCTTCCCGCCATCCGCCGCATCGTCATCCTGGCCGACCCGGCCAACCTCGGGCAGAACCTCGGCCGGCTCCTCTCCGCCGACGTCTTCGGCTTCGCGATGGGACCCGCGATCTCGGCCGTGCTTGTGGGGCCCCTGGGCTTGGCGGCCCCCTTCATCGTGGTTGCAGCCGCGACGGCGCTGTTGTTGCCGTTCACCTATGTGGTGTCGGTGGTAGAGACCACGGACGAGTCGGGCCAACGCCTCGCCCTCGATCTCTTGCGGTCGCGGATCGTCGCTGGCGCCGTTGTTCTCGGCTCGGCGGCTTACCTCATGATCGGCGCCTTCGATGCGCTGTGGGACGTCGTGCACGAGGATCTGCACACCTCTACCTGGATGGCCAACTTGGGTATCACCCTCTTCGCCGTGCCCCTGGTCATCTTGGGGCCGACTGGCGGCAGACTGGCCCAGCGGGTGGGTCCATTTCGGGTGGCGGCCGTAGGTTTGGCCCTGGCGGCGCTGTTCATGTTCTTGTACGGGCAGGTTCCAACCGGCACTTGGATCTTCTACATAGCGATGTTCCACGCCGTTACGGATGGATTGACCATTGCTGCTTCTGGCGTAGCGGTCGCCATGGCGGTCCCTGAGGAGCGCCAAGCGGGGGCTCAAGGCGTGATGGGCGCAGCGCAGGCCTTGGTTGCCGGTGTGACAGCGATCGTCGTTGGAGCTGTGTATGAAACGTCGGGTAGGGCGAGTGCATACACAATCGCTGCTCTTGGGATGGTGGCCCTCCTCGTGGTGGGCATGGCGCTGGCCGCGCAGTTCTGGACCAACCGTCGCCACCTCGAAGCCGAGGTGGTCACCCCCGCCCCTGCGGGCGCAGCGCTGCCGAGATCCGATCACCCTGGAGCAGTCGGCCCGCTGCCATGAACGGATTATTGAGTCTGGGCAGCCGTGAGGTGTTGCACCTGGGACTCGAGTTCGGCAATGCGTTCGACCAATGGGCTGACCAGCGTGTTCACCTGCTGCTCGGTGAACCGGGGAGTGATGTACTTAGGGCAGTTCCATGCGGTCGCAACCACGTCGATCGTGAAGGCACCGTCGGCCCGTAACTCCTCGGCTCCAACCTGGTGGACCAGCGCTTCGGGCGCCTCCGCGTGATACGTGGCGTTGCCATACAGCTTCAGGCGAACGCGGTTGGGGTAGTCCATGAAGATCAGGGCGACGCGGCCGCAAGTCGACACGTTCCCGGCACCCAGGTACTGACGGTTTCCGCTTCTCTCGACCCACCCGATCTGGGTCGGGCCGATGGCCTTGACGAACCCAGGGTCTCCACCGCGGTGTTGGACGTATGGCCAACCCGTTTCACCCACCGTGGCCATGTAGAAGCTGTCCGCTGACTCGATCATCAGCGTTTCCTCTTTGTCGAGCTGGTGCGGCGTTACGACTGCAGATTCATCCGACGGGTAGACGCCCAGTGACCCCTTTCGGTCCTGGACCTCGAGTACGCAAGGGGTGAATGCAATGTCCAGGAATGATGTCACCGGGCTTCGTCCTTCACTAGCAACCTTGCTGCCGTATTGGCATGTCGGATCGGGTCCGCATTGCCATAGATCGATGCCTGGACGATTGCGCCGTCGATCAGCACCGCCAACGCGTCGGCGTTCGGGAGCCGTGATGCCAGGTAGTCCCGGAGCGCCAGCTTGTGGGCGCGGATGATCTCGGCGTGGGCGTTCGCTAGGTCAGAGGCTTCGGCATGGGTGTTGATGAAACCGCAGCCACGGAAGTCAGTGGCGGTCATCCATGACTCGAGCGCCGCAAACGTGGCATCGATCGCGCCCATCCCGGCGTTCTCGCGTGTTTCCACGTTGGTTTTGAAGCCGGCCATCCAAGTTTCGTGCCGGTACTCGAGCCAGGCAGCCACGAGTTCACTCTTGGAGGAGAACATCGCATAGAGGCGACGGAAAGACACGCCGGAGTCGTCGCGGACGTCGGCCATGGTCACGGGGCCGATTCCTCGAGCGTAGAAGAGCTTGTCTGCAGACTCGAGCGCTGATTCGCGGGCACCAACGGCCGACAGCGTTGCGGCCGGACTCATTGGATTGGGATTCCGGACGTGTCTCCCTCGGCGCGTGGTCCAAGGATCCGTCGTTCGGCCTCGGTAATGGCCACGTCGTTGATTGATGCCTCGCGGCGACGCATCAAGCCGTTCTCGTCGAACTCCCAGTTTTCGTTGCCATACGAACGCCACCATTGGCCGTCTTGGGCCAGGGATTCGTACTGGCACCGGACGGCGATGCGGTTCCCAGCGAAGGTCCAGAGGTCCTTGCGGAGCGCATAGTCGAGCTCTCGTTCCCACTTCTGGGTCAAGAAGTCCCGGATTTCGTCTCGGCCGCGAAGGAACAAGTCCCGGTTCCGCCACTCTGAATCCTCCGAGTAGGCGAGCGACACCCGTTCGGGGTCGCGGCTGTTCCACGCAGCTTCGGCTCCGAGGACCTTGGCCCAGGCGTCGTCTTCTGTGAAGGGGGGAAGTGGTGGGCGTTGTTCGGTCATGAGAGATCTCCTCGGTGAGAATGACTGTTCTCACAGAACCCAGCTGATCACAGGAGCATTCCCTGTCGCGCCAGGGCCGGTCCACCTTGTGACCCGACCGTTCTGGCAGCGTGGAAGGTGTGCGGGTGGACACTTCCCACCGGCAAAACAATCCTTTGGGCCACAAGCGGGCGGCAAGTTGAGCCCACGGTGGTTTCCGG
>JBPCTU010000128.1:0-4422 GCA_051011515.1 Acidimicrobiales bacterium | reverse complement strand
GCCCATGGCCCCACAGACCTGCTCGACCTGCCGGTTCGGTTCTTGTCCATCAAGGTCTACCCGGCTACCGACTAGGGCCCGCGAACGGCTCGCTCTGGAGCTCGGGTCGGTGGTGGTGCCACGGGCGACTTTTTTGTATGTGGTGGGCCTGAAGTACGGTGACCAGCCCTGAAGCGGCCACGAGTGACATGTGGTATCGGGGGTGACTTGTGGGTTTGATGATGCTGGCTGGTGTCGAGTCCAGCACGCTCCTGTGGATCCTCCTGGTGGCTGCGTTGGCGCTCACGTACTGGGAAGCTCGTGAGCTCAACCTCGATCGTCGTCTGACCATATGGTGGCTTCTACTCGTGTTCTTGACCCACGTGGTCGGGTACTTGGCGATGCGGATCTGGGCGGCACGACGGAAGAAGGCTGTGTCATGAAGGCCGTGTCGTGATAACCCGGCTCAGAGCTCTGCCGGGGCGAACGAAAGTCTTCATCCTGTTGGCGCTGGCCTTGCCGATCCTGGCATTCACTGGGGTGCTCACGTCGGACAACGACGTCGATGTGACCCGCGACGAAGCGCTGGAGATTGCCAGGACATACCTCGACTTCGAGCCTGTGACCGAGGAAGCACGGATCTTCCGCCAAAGTGCTCGTCTCCACGCCGTGTGGGCGGTTGTGTTCACCATCCCCGAGGAAGGGAACCCCCGCGAGTTCGAGCGGCGGACATCTGTAGAGCTCGATGCCCGTACGGGCGAGGTGCTCAGGGTGTCGGTCGACAACATCGACGAGTTCGAGCTGGAAGCCGATTCGGAGTAGCCGTGGTGTCGCTGCGACGCGACGGTTTCACTCTGGCTGGATGTTATTGAACGTGTTAGGTTTCGCGCTGTGCTTGGGCGGGGTAACCCGAGCACCCAAATAGACAAGTCTGACCGGGGGGAAAGACTGTGCTCATACTTGCGCAGGAAACTGTCGACCTGACATCGACGGTCTTCACCGAGGCGTATTACTTCTTCACCGTGGCCATCATGTGGCTGCTTCATGTTGGCTTCATGACCTACGAAGCCGGCGTCAGCCGCCGCAAGAACGTGATGGCGACCGCGATCAAGAACATCTTGACCATTGCGGTCGTTACTCCCGTCTTCTACTACGTGGGCTGGTGGGTGTACTTCTGTATGGAAGAAGGTTTCATCCCGACCACCAGTGCCGACGGGAACAATCCGGCCGAGTCGGCCTTCTATTTCTGCGGGGACGGTTATGCCGTTCCCTGGGAAGGGAACTTAGGCCCCAACCTCGGAGACAACATCACCGGGGTGTTCTGGGCGGCCTTCGTTCTGTTCTCTTGGACGACCGGCTCGATCATGTCGGGGTCGCTCATAGAACGGGTGCGAACGTCGGCCTACCTTTGGCTGACTGCCCTCATGGGCGGCATCGTCTGGGTGATAGCGGCCGCTTGGGGCTGGAGCTTCGGTGGCTGGCTCACATTGCACTTCGGCTATCACGATTTTGCTGCGTCGGGTGTGGTGCACGGCATCGCCGGCATCTTCACACTTGGCGTGATCTTCAACCTCGGACCACGTATCGGTAGATACGACAGAGACGGCAACGCCCGAACGTTCAGACCGCACAACCTGCACATGACGCTGCAGGGCCTGATGATCATCTTCACCGGCTTCTACGGCTTCTACGCGGCATGTCTGGCGATCACGGCCAACGCTGTTCCGGGTTGGGCCAACATCTACTTCAGTCCTGCCACGCTGTCGGCGATCACGTTCACGATCACCATCGGCTTTGCGGGCGGATTCGCCGGGGGGTACTTCTTCTCCAAGCGAGATCCGTTCTGGACCATCTCGGGTGGCCTGGCCGGGGTCATCGCAGTGTCAGCTGGTGCCGACATCTACGCGCCGAGCCTGGTGTTCATCCTCGCATTCTTCTCAGCAGGCTTCGCCTACTACGTAGGGACCTGGATGGAGAAAAAGGCTCGAATCGATGACGCCGTCGGCGCTATTGCAGTGCACGGTTTCACCGGGTTCTTGGGAGTGCTTCTCGTTGGAATCTTCGCCAGTGGTTATCCGACTGGTGCGCTGCAGGTGGAAACCACGTTCCTGGGTCAGCTCGTCGGAGTGGCAGCTTTGTTCCCGCTAGCGTTCTTCACTGGGTACGGAGCTTCATGGATCCTCAAGAAGGCGAACATTCTTCGGGTACCGCCGGCAGTGGAGCTGGAGGGTCTCGATGTGTCGGAGTACGGCTCGGACTTCTTCCCCGAGCACGCTGGTGAACAGGAGATGATCATCCTGGCCGACGGCAGCGAGGTTCCAGCAGCCCCGGTTCTCGTGGAAGCAGTCAACGACAGCTCCGTCCCGAGCGGACAGGCGAGGGAGTAGCGGAATGATTCAACTCATCGGAGCAATCGCTCTCATGTACCTGGTGGTTCTGGCCGCTGGTATGTGGTCGAAGAAGCGTCAGGCAGACCTAGATCAACAGAACGTACATTCGCAGTAGGAGATCGGCATGAACACATTTCCGTACGACTCGTGGGAAGAGGCTCTGGCCGACGCCGACGGGACAACCGGTTACTTCACATGGGGTACCGGTGGCAATACCGCAATCGTCATCATCACCATCCTGGGGATCGCCCTGGCGCTCTACTGGCTGATCTGGTTGACGGTGAACGAAGACCGACATCTCAACGACTGCGCTGATCGCGTGAAGGACAAGTGGGGGCTGTAACCATGGCAGGAAAGCAGATCGAGTTCCCGGAAAAGCAAACTCACGACAAGGGCTTCGAGCGGGCGATCATGATCTTCAGCCTCGCTTGCATCGTGTTCGTGATCATTGCTGTCAACGCAGTTGATGGGGGTACCTTCTAACGAATGCAGCCCCCCATGCGCCTGGCGGCGCAGGTCCTCATGGTCATCGTCGCGGTGGCGATGTTCCTCCCTTGGGCCAAGACCGATCTGGGGTCGCTGGTCGGTTCTTCGGTATCAGAACGTTCGGTCTCGGGATTCGACGTAGACGAGGGTGTGCTTGCCTTCGTGGCGAGCTTGGTGACCGTGGTGCTCATCCAGGCAGGCATTCGCCCGGCCTGGATGGGTTCTGGTTTCGCCGTCGCCGTTCTGGGACGGCAGCTCTTCGACGTTCTCGGCGAGGACCTCATCTCTCCGGGTATCGGACTCTGGGTGGGAACGATCGCTGCGTTGGCTGCGACCGTCGTGTTGTTGATCGACATGTTCGGCAACGTGCACAGGGCCGCGGCCGCAGCGGTTGACGAGGAACCTTGACGATGCGCACGGCCGATCGCCCGCGGATCCTCGAGCCGGGATTGTGGCAGCCTCAGCCTGGTACCGAGCGGTACCGGGTCATCGGCGGGGGTGCCACAGCTGTTCACATGGAGGCGGGAGATCGACTCGAGGTTATCGACCCGCAAGGACGGCAAGTTTGTGAGCTGGTTGCGTTCGGGGCCGACGGTGTCAGCGATCCGGGTCTGCTCGGGGGCCAGAGTGCGGGTGCGGCCGAGGCGACTCTGGAGATCCTGTCCGCTCCACTCGTTGATGTCCGCAGAGTCCGAGCCGGATTGGAACGACGCGCAATCACTCTGGAGGGAGCTCGTTCCATCCAGGTGTTCGAACAGGATTCCCCGGCCGGGGTTTCGGCAACGTTCGATGCAGCTGCCGACTGCGCCGTTGTTGTCGCCGCACCCGGGGCCGCCATGGATCCCGCCGAGGGCAATCCGGCAACCGACCTGGTGCTCTACATCCACCGGCACACCGTCGTTGCTACACCCGAGGCCTTGTTGCCTGCGCCCTTGGCGGACGCGTCTCAGGACTTCACCGTCGACCGGCGGACCGCAGTCGCCTATCAGGTCAACAAAGGTGACTTCATCCAGGTCCTCGACATCGAGGGCCGCGAGTGTTCGGACTTTCAGTGTTTCGCTGTCGTCGATCTGGACCGCGGCAAGGAGGATGTGCTCGACCCCACCATCACTCGCACGCTGATGGGATCGGCCTATCCGGGACCCGGGCTCTATTCCAAGTTCTACAACTCGCAGATGCAACCCCTGTTGGAGGTCATCCAGGACACCGTTGGCCGACACGACACGTTCAACACCGCATGCAACGCCCGCTACTACGACGAGATGGGTTTCCCCGGCCACGTCAACTGCACCGACAACATCAACGAGGTGTGGGCTCCCTATGGGGTCGATGCCCGGCGGGGATGGGAAGCAGTCAACTTCTTCTACAACACAAACCTCGATGCAAAGAACCAGATCTTCTTCGATGAGCCGTGGTCTCGACCAGGCGACTACGTACTCATGCGGGCCCTCGACGATTTGGTGTGTGTGACCACCGCGTGTCCTTGTGACATAGACGCGGCCAATGGTTGGGACCCGACCGACATCCAAGTGCGGGTTTACGACCACACGAACATGTTCAAGAAAGC
>JBPCTU010000127.1:0-30629 GCA_051011515.1 Acidimicrobiales bacterium | reverse complement strand
GTCGGGGTGGTGCGCGGTGCGGGCCGTGCCCATCCCCGACGGGTTGGCCACCACCTTGTCGGCACTGTTCGATTTCCTCGAAGCCACCCGTGCTTGGAGCCCAGGCAGTGACGATCCGACAGTGTTACGAGACGCGATGACCTCAGCCGGCGCCATAACAACTGCTCAACAGGGCTTCACCGCCGGCTGAAATAATACCTAGCTTGACCAGGCGTTTTATTGCTACATCAACCCCTGAGATAATATTTCGCTCACCCACAAGTCCGATCTCCCGGGGGATGGCCATGCGAACAAGGAGCGCGCTCGCCGGCGCAGTCGTCGCGATTTTGGTCCTCGCCGGCTGTGGTGGCGACGACGACGACAGCACCACCGAGGAACGTCCCGAAGAAACCGACGACAGTGCGGTGGCCACCGCCACACCGCTCGACACCACGACCGCGCCGACACCAACGGCGATCCCGGCGGTCATCGAGCCCGAACGCCTCACCTACACGGTGGAGCCTGGCGACACCATGGGGGCAATCGCCAACACGTTCGGCGTGCCATTGGGTGCACTCATCGAGGTCAACGACATGGACGACGCGGACGTCATCCAGGTCGGCCAGGAGATCATCATTCCCACCGACGAAGAGGTCGAGGAGTGGGAGGCGGCCCAGGCCGGGGCAGAATCTGAGGCCGAGACCGGCGCAGGAGAAGGTTAACTCTCGGAGATCGTCACCGAGTTGATGACGACGTCTTCGAGCGGGCGGTCACCCGGAGCGGTGGAGACACCTTGCATGGCCTCGGCCACCTCGACACCCTTGATCACCTTTCCGAACAGGGAGTACTGCGGCGGTAGACCGACACCAGACGCTCCGGTGATGATGAAGAACTGACTCCCGTTGGTGTTCGGACCGGCATTGGCCATAGCCAGTGAGCCGATCTCGTAACGACCGGCGGAAGGAAGCTCATCTTCGAAGCGGTAACCCGGTCCACCACGCCCGCTGCCTTCAGGACAGCCTCCTTGGCACATGAAACCGTTGATGATGCGGTGGAAAACCAGCCCGTCGTAGTAGTGATACCGGGCCAGGAACACGAAGTTGTTCACGGTCTTGGGTGCGCTGGCGGCGTCGAGGAATATGACCATCTCGCCGAGCGAAGTGTCCATGGTCGCCGTGTAGGACTTGGACGAATCGATGCACATCGGTGGCGCAGCGTCGAAGCTGGTGACCCGGGGGCTTGATCCGTCTGAGGCTGGGCAGTCGGGCATCTTGGGTTCCTCTTTGGGGGTTGTAGGACGGCCAGGCTAACGGACCGGAGATCTCCAACGACACACTTCACCTTCGGCGAAGCATCCACCAGTTCGCTCCACGCCCACACTTAGGATCAGATCCCATGACCCGCACCCGCCGTCGCGGAAAGATCCGCCGGCTTCGTCCCGCACGCGTCACCGTGGCGTGCCCCCACTGCGACGTGACGTTTCGCGGAACACTGAGGGACCCCTGCTGGAACTGCGGGTTGCACGACTGTATCGAGGCCGTTCCAGCTCCGGTCAAGATCGTCAGCTGAGTCGGCTCGCGCCACTTTTGGAGCTTCCCCTTGGCGCGCGCAGCACGGATGTGTACTGTGTCACCCGACACATCAACTCCAGGTGTGGCCAATTTGACCGGGGGGCAATCGGCCGCTTTGGAGTTCACGGGTGGCAATCTGTGCAGCCAGTGGTCGTGGGGGGTTTCGACCACTGGCTGCGCCACTTGGAGGGCCCGGCGGATCCATGTCGACTGACATCCTCTACCCGATTCTGATCGGTGTGGGCTGCTTGGCGATCATCGTGATCGTTCACTTGTTGACGAGGCCCAAGCCCAGCAAAGCCGACATAAGGCTTCCGGAGTCGGCGTCGCCCGCCGACGAAGCAACGATCGATCAGCTCGGCGAATGGCACCGCAACCACGAAGCGACCGTTCTGGGGTTCCTGGACGTCTGCGACCGCCCCGACGGCTTCGATCCCGACAATCAGGCGGATCAAGAAGCCCTGGCCCAGCTCGACCAGGCGATCGACGACCACCCGGCACCTGATATGCGTGGCGAGCTTGCCACGCTGCGGGCCTCTGCTCATGCAATGGCGGCGGCACGCCAACGCGGCGATACCGCAGCCATCGAGGAGAACCAGGACCTGTACCGCAGATACCGAGACGCCTGGCTCGACCGGCTCTGGCAGTTCCCGGTTGATGCCGAGCGGATCCAGGAGGTCCGCACACGAGGCGTCGCCTAGACCTGAGGCGACGCCTCGTCGGTCAGGCTGTGGTTTTTGGGTACGAGAACGGCGTTGTCATCCCCGGGGACCAGTCCGACGTGGCCAAAGATCAGTCTCCGAAATGACGGGAAATCAACCGCCAGCGGACGCCAGAGGGTGTGGATCTCCCTAGATTGTCTCCTAATTCATGAACGGCGGATACTTCGGCGAGCCTGGCTCGCGACGAGCACTGCCTTGACGGCACTGAGAGGTTCTGATGACGAGCACACCCCCGGCTCCCCCTGTGACGGCTCTTGCAGCACGGGCAGAGGGCGCCAGCAAGATCTACGGGTCCGGAGACACCGAGGTCCGAGCGCTCGACGGTGTCGACGTGAACTTCGTCACGGCTCAGTTCTCAGCAATCATGGGCCCTTCGGGTTCGGGCAAGTCGACGTTGATGCACTGCATGGCCGGCCTCGACGGGCTTACGTCCGGCAACGTGTGGATCGGCGATGTCGACCTCACGAAGTTGTCCGAACGTGAGCTCACACTCCTCCGCCGCGAACGGGTGGGTTTCATCTTCCAGGCATTCAACCTCATCCCCACGCTGTCGGCCATCGAGAACATCACGTTGCCGATGGCATTGGCAGGGCGCACGGCTGACCAAGATTGGTTGGATCATGTGGTCGCCACCGTCGGATTGGACGATCGGTTGAAGCACCGGCCCAACGAACTGTCCGGCGGGCAACAACAACGTGTTGCCGTTGCCCGAGCGCTCGCCAGCCGACCCGAGATCATCTTCGCCGACGAACCGACGGGCAACCTCGATTCCCGGACCGGCGCCGAAATCCTAGAGTTCATGCGCGAGGCAGTAACCGAACTCGGCCAGACCATCGTGATGGTGACCCACGACCCAGTGGCTGCCGGTTACGCGGACCGCGTGGTCTTCCTGGCCGACGGCAAGGTAACGGGCGAGATGGCCGACCCGAGTGCGGACTCGGTGTTCGACTATCTGAAGACGCTTGGCGATTGAGCAAGACATGACCCTCGTCAAACTCGCTCTCAAGAACATCACGTCCCGCCCGGGCAGGTTCATTCTGACGTCGTTGGCCGTATTGATCGGCGTCGCATTGACCACGGCGGTATTCGTACTGACCGACAGTCTTCGCGAGACATTCGGCGATCTCAGCGGCGATATCGAGTCTGGCTACGACATCGCGGTGCGTAGCGAGGTTCCGTTCGGCGATCGACTGAACGCTGCCCCTGTTGGCCTCGAAGTCCCCCCGCTGCTGGAGGACCTCGACGGTGTAGCCGCGGTGCAGCCCCGAGTCATCGAGTTCGGCATTGTTCCCAACACCGCTGACGGCGACGCCGCGACATCGCAGGGACCCAACATCGGCGTCAACTGGGAGGATCAGGGCACCGACGTTCGCCTGTTCAGTGCCGAGGGGCGTCCCGCAACATCCAGCGATGAGTTCATGATCGACATCGACGCGGCCGAGGACGATGAATTCCAGGTAGGCGAGCGATACGACGTGCAAACCCCAGAGGGGTTGGTGAACCTGCAACTGGTAGGAACGTTCACATTCGCCGATCCCGAAGAGAATGCGCTGGTCGGGGCCAAACTCGTCGCTTTCGAGACTGCGACCGCAGTTGACCTGCTGAACAGCGGCCGGGGCTACGACGACGTCACGATCACGCTCGAAGCAGGCGCTGACGAAGCCGCCGTCATCGCGGCGGCATCAGAGGTGGTTCCCGACGGCCTCGAAGTCATCCCTCGTGAGGTGCTCGTCGACGAACAAGCCGACACGTTCAACGAGTTCATCGACATCTTCCGCACGATCCTGTTGGTCTTCGCCTTCATCATCTTGTTGGTCGCGGCATTCATCATCTACAACGTGTTCTCGATCATCGTCGGCCAGCGCATCCAGGAGATCGGTCTACTTCGGGCCCTCGGAGCCACTGGCCGCCAGATCACGCGGTCGATCGCCGTGGAGGCCCTCGGCGTCGGGGTGTTCGCAACGGTTGTCGGCGTGGCTATCGGCGTCCCGCTTGCGGGCGCGATCCAAGCCCTGCTGGCCGCCGCCGAGTTCGGTCCCGAAGACGGCTCTACGCCGCTTCGATTGACAACAGTCATAGTTGCGATCCTGCTCGGTGTCGGCCTGACACTCGTCGCTGCGATTTGGCCGGCACTGAGGGCTAGGTCGGTGTCACCAATGGCGGCGCTTCGGGCAGATGTGTCCTTCGACCAGAGCACCGAACGTCAACCCCTCATCGGCGGGGTACTCACCCTCTTCGCGGCTCTCGCGGTCGTCCTCGGGTTCCTCATCGATCAGTGGCTCTTTCTTCTGCTGCTCTCGGTTGTGGCCGGTGTCCTGTTGTACCTGGGCCTTTCACGGATCGACCGACGCATCGGGCGCGCTTCGATGGTCGGGCTCGCCGCAGTGTTGCTCGTCATCGCGTTGGTGGCCGACTTTCGGGCGTCGATCCTGTTGGCCCTGCTCGGCGCAGCGGCCCTGATCGCTTTCCTGGGCATGAACCTGCTCAGCCCGTCCTTCGCGACTCCGGTGGCCCGAGCGATCGGTGCCCCCTTCGCCCGTCTCGGGGTTCCGAGCCGCATGGCCCGAGAGAACGCCGGAAGGAGCCCGGAACGGACCGCGACGGCAGCCTCCGCGCTGATGATCGGACTCGCGCTGGTTACCGCCGTGGCAGTTGTAGTGTCCTCGCTCAAAGCCACCTTCGCCGACGTTCTCGACGAAGCAGTCACCGCCGACTGGATCGTCATCGGCGACAACCAGGGACCGGGGACGGGGTTCAGCCCGAAACTCGGGGAAGATCTCGCGCAACTCGAGGAACTGGAAGCTGTGCTCCCGGTCACCTGGAACGAGGATGCCTTCCGCACAGTGGTTGACGACGACGTTCGGACGTCCTACTCGACGAACCTCGTCGACATCGAGCTCCACTTCGCCCCCGACTACATCGACAAAGACGAGTCACTGATGACCGAGACCGGTGTCATCGTTCACGAAGACCGAGCAGATGACCTCGAGTTGAACGTTGGTTCCACTGTCGCGCTCGAGTTCGTCGATCAGGTCGAACGAGAGTTCACGGTGGCAGCCATCTACTCCGACCTGGCCATTTTCGATTCGGGTTGGGTGCTCGACTCCCAATTCTGGGAACAGAACGAAGAGCTGCCGGCCCAAGAAGACCTTTACGTCACGATGATCACTGCCGACGATGTGAGCGAAGCGGATGCTCGAGCCGCAATCGCCACCGTCACCGACGAGTTCCCCCAACTCGACGCGCAGACCAAAGACGAGTTCCGCGACGACCAGGAGGAGTCGATCAATCAGGTGTTGACGATCGTCATCGTTCTGCTCCAGATATCGGTTGTTCTCGCCATCCTGGGAATCGCCATAACGTTGGCGCTGTCGGTATTCGAGCGGACCCGAGAAATCGGCCTGACCCGCGCCGTCGGTGCGACACGAAAACAGATGAAACGAACGGTGAGGGTCGAGGGCATCATCGTTGCCCTGTTCGGTGGAACCTTAGGGATCGGGCTGGGCCTGATCTTCGGTGTGGCCTGTGTTCAGATCATCCCCGACGACTTCGTCTCGAAGCTGGCGATTCCCTGGGGCACGCTCGTATTGAACCTGGTGACGGCGTTGATTGCCGGATTGTTGGCCGCCTACTTCCCAGCTCGCCGCGCGGCCAAACTCAACGTCCTCGATGCGATTGCCCACGGCGGTTAGGCCCCGAAAACAGACCGAGGGTGGGATCACCCCGCCCGGGGATCCCACCCTCGAGATCTGTGTGAGCTTGTTCGTTTCCTACTCTTCGAACGTATCGTCGGTGAGCCGCTGGGCTACGAATCCGCCCGCCGGATTGAACCGGTAGTCCTCGAACTCCTTGTCGAATTCGAGGTGAACGTTCGCCGGACCTTCTCGGTTCTTCTCGATCGAGAAGACGATCTGGTTCTTCGACGCCTCCAGCAGGTGCGGGTCGTAGGCGAGGTGACTCTTCGACAGTGCGGTGCTCTTCTCGTTCATGGCGATGGCCAGGTCGACCTCATGAGCCAGGAGAGCACTACCCCGCATGTGTTCGAGCCGCAGTCTCCGCTGTCCCAAACCCTCGGCATTCACGGCCGCGGCGGCGACGACGCACACGTCGTGGGTCATCGCCGTCTCCTTGAGGCTCTCGGCGACCGTAAGGACCCGCTCGCTGTCGTCCTTGGCTCCCCGGACCGGCACTTTCTGCAGATAGTCGACGAAAAGCGCCCCGCCGGGACCAACCCACTCGGCAGCAAGATCGTTGAGCTCACTCGGACCGGTGTGGTAGCCGGACACCCGCTGTAGGAGCAGGCGGTCGGCGTACTCGTCGATGGCGTCATACGCCTCGCGGATGACACCTCGGACGTCTTGATCCTCGGCGACCGCACCCGCTTTGATGCTGTCGAGGATGATCATCTTGAGCCGATGTTTGGCCGTGCTGTCGAGGTCTTTGTGTCGAGCACACACCTCGGCGCTGAGTAGCCGCCCGAGAAGGTTGCGCTCGCTGAGTTCGTAGCTCGCGAATACGACACGGGCCCCTTGTTGTGCCATGTTGCGGGCCCATTGGACCATGGCGATTGTCTTCCCGACACCGGGTTTGCCACCCAACAAGACCAGGTCCTGGGGAGAGAATCCCCCGTCCAAGACGCTGTCGAGAGGGTGGAAGCCAGTGGTCAGCCGCCGGTCCATTCCAGGGTCGGGTGTCGATCGATGGATTATGCCCGCCATCACATCGCGAGCTGTACGAGGCTTCGGACTGACGAAGTTCTCCATCGCGTCGGCAGGCACATTGCCAGCCGCCGCTGGTTGAGTTTGAGTGCTCAAAATCCTTCTCCTCGCATTCGGAATACGGCTGGGCCGAGAATCACGGTGAACAGGGCCGGCAGGATGCAGACCACGAGTGGCAGCACCATCTTCACGGGCAGCGACAGCGCCTTCTCCTCGGCTCTGACGCGCCGCTTCTGTCTCATCTCATCTGCCTGCACCCGAAGCACGGTTGCGAGTGGCATACCGTGTTTGTCGGCTTGGGTCAGGGCTAGAACGAAACCTTTCAGATCGGGCGAACCGGCGCGAGCGGCGACACGACCAAACGCGTCTTCACGCGACATGCCCAACTGGCGATCTTGCATCATGCGGCCGAACTCCTCGGCAACCGGCCCTTCGTTCTCCTGTGCGACTCGAACGAGGGCAGCATCGAAACCAAGACCGGCCTCAACTCCAATCGTCATCTGGTCGAGGATGTCGGGCAGTTCCTTCTCGATCATCTTGGCCCGATCCTTGGCGCGGCGGTCAAGGCTCATATCCGGTGCTATGTACCCACCGGCAGCGAGCAAGATCGCCGTCACGAGGTTCCGGGGACTCACGCCCTGCGAAAGGATGAAGATTCCCAGGCCAGTGCCGATCACGCCGAGGAGCATCTTGGTTGCCAGCAGTCTTTCAACCGTCCAAGTTGCCGTGACGCCGGCCATGTTGATCTTCTTCTCCATCGCGTCAATAGCACCCATCGGCGTGAAACGACGGGCCTTCCCGGCGACCACGTCCATCATCGGTGCAAGCACGCGGTCACTCGCACGCTGCTGAAGACGGAGATCTCGAAGATTGGCGCTATTCGGCTTGGCAGCGCTGATACCTGACGAGCCCTCGGCGAGTCTCTCCCCGGCGCCCGCGGCGTAGGCGATCAGAGGCAAGGCAACAGCTACCGCAGCACAGGCAAGGTAGATCTCTACAGGCACTAGAAGTCCACCTTCACGAGCTTCTTCAACCAGACCCCGCCGGCAACCAGTGCGAACACGGCAAAACCGAACACGACTTTCCCGGCGGTTTCACCAGTCATCGCGTCCATGTACTCCGGATTGGAGATTTGAACCCAGATCGCCACCAGGATCGGCAAACCGAACAAGATGAAGGCTGAGACCTTTCCTTCGGCACTCAGAGCCTTGACCTGATCACGGAGGCGATTGCGATCTCGGATCGTCTCGCCGACGTTGTCCAGGATCTCTGCCAGATCCCCGCCTAGTTCGCGGTTTATAGAGATGGCCCTCACCACCCAGATGAAGTCCTCCGAGTTGGTGCGCTCGGCAATGTCGTACAGAGAATCGACCATGTCGCGGCCGATCCGAGCTTCGGCTACGGCTCGAGTGAACTCCTCACCCGTTGGGGCTTCGGCCTGGGCGGCGACCGTGTCAATGGCTTCGACGACTCCGTGGCCGGCGCGGATGCTCCCGGCGATCATTAGGAGGGTGTCCCCCAATTGGTTTGCGAAGGCGCGTTGCCGTTGCTTCGCCTTGAAATTGACGAACATCTTTCCGCCGAGGACACCGGCACCGAACATGACAAGTCCGCCCAGAGGGCCCTGCATCACGAAGCCAAATGCCCCCATGGCAAGCGCTGCGCCAGCCGCGGTCATGATGTATTCGCCGGGACGCATGTCCATTCCGGCTTGTTCAAGCGCGGCATCGAGCGCGCCGCGACGCTGCTGCTTTTCGAGGATTCGGTCGGCGACACCACTCGCACGATCGGCGATCGCGGCCAGGCCCGACCTCGGGGTCGTGCCCTTGCTCGGTTTGAAGTTGAGTCTCTCGAAGGCCGACGGACCTTCTGGTTCAGCTGTGAGCGCGACTGCCAGTGCCACCAGGAGGCTGACGAATATGCCGGCCGCACCGATGTAGACCGCATTCTCGGAGTTGAGCAACGAGTCGTCGGTCGGGACCACCGAGATCAGCGGGCTGGACGTGTCGATGTTGACGCGTGCAGAGGAACCTCCAACAGTGCCGGTTCCATCCTCGGTCGCCTGATCGCCGACAGGAGCTCCGATGTCCACCGTGTCCTTGGCAATCGCGAGGACGCCGGCCGAGTCAACCGAGATTACGATCTGGGCTTCGCCCTCGACCCCGGACCGGTAACGAAGCAGGTATTGATTGGTGAGCCGGCTCGCAACGGATGCGTACGTCGCCCGGAGCGACTCGGCGTCGGCGGCTGATACCACCTGACCGTTCACACCCCGCGCCAGCGTTTGGAGTCCGCTGAAATCGGCGTCTTCGCTCTGAAGGGTGATGGCGTAGAGGCTGATCTCCTGGGTCATGAACGCCTGAGACGTGTCGTCGAGCGTTGAACTGCTCACTGTGTCGGTGCCGTCGGAGAGCACAACAACGAATCGCCTGGCTTCAGGATCCTGGAACTGCGAAGAGGCCAACACCAGTCCGTCATAGAGGGCTGTTTCGCCACCCGCCTGGAGCCCGTCGATTGCGGCATCGACCTCGGCCCGGCTGGAATCCAGGTCTGCGCTCACCGAGGCGGTGGCGCCGAACCCGACCACCGCGACCCTGGTCTCGTCATCGAGTTGGTCTACGAAGCTCTTGGCTGCAGTTTTGGCGTTGTCGATTGGCTCGCCGCTCATGCTCCCCGATGTGTCGATGACCACGACAACCTCAAGGGTGTCGCGGAGCTTCGCAACGGAGATCTCTCTGAGCGAACCGTTCTCCGTCATGGCGAACGACCGCGCCGAGAGGTCGCCGGCCAGTACCGGAGGTACCGCGAGAATCACGTCGACCAGCGGCCGATCTGTGTCGTCGACCGACAGGATCTGGACGGCCCGGTCGCCGTCGTCGACGATCTCACGAATTACCGGACCCGACGTTTCGCTCTCGACTGATTCATCGGCTGGTTCATCGCCAACTGGGGGTCCCAATTCATCCTCGACCACGGGGTCGCCAACTGGTTCGGGGACCTCCTCCTGAGCGCGCGCGGGTGCCACGAGCAGGGCCAGCAACAGCAGGCCCAAGAGCGTGGCGAAGAGTCCTTCGACCAGTCGTGGCGTATGGCGGGCGGTCACGAGCGCTCGAGTCAGCGCCGGTTGGGCAGCGCGGGGTTCGGTCCGGCGAAGAGCTCCGCAGGGAGCTCGATGCCGTGATCCTGCAACCGCTCGGTGAACATTGGTCGAATACCCGTTGCCTGGAGTCCACCTGCGAACTTCCCGTCGGCAGTGAACCCGGCCGAGAAATCGAACTTGAAGAGGTCGGCCATGGTGATCCGCTCGCCCTCCATACCAACGATCTCTGTTACCTGAGTCACGCGGCGGCTACCGTCTCGCAGCCGGGACAGCTGCACGATCATGTCGACAGCGGATGCGATCTGCTCGCGAATTGCTCGGACCGGGAGATCCATGCCGGCCATCAATACCATCGTCTCGACACGCGACAGCGTGTCACGAGCGTTGTTGGCGTGAACCGTGGAGAGCGAACCCTCGTGGCCCGTGTTCATGGCCTGGAGCATGTCCAGCGTCTCGCCGCCACGGCACTCACCGACGACGATGCGGTCCGGCCGCATGCGTAGCGAGTTCTTGACCAGGTCGCGGATTTCGACCGCACCCTTGCCCTCGACGTTCGGCGGGCGGGTTTCTAGCGTGACGACGTGGCGCTGGCGGAGCTGAAGTTCGACCGAGTCCTCGATAGTCACGATTCGCTCGTCGTCGGGGATGAATCCGGACAACAGGTTGAGCATCGTCGTCTTACCGGTACCAGTACCACCGGAGACCAGAACGTTAAGTCGGCCCAGTACGCAGGCCTCCAGGAAGTCCGCGGTCTGTTGGGTGAACGCGCCTTTCTCGACCAGATCTTGGACGTCGAGCTTCTTCTTGGCGAATTTACGAATGGTGAGTGCTGGGCCCCTGACGGCGAGCGGCGGAATGATCGCGTTCACACGGGAGCCATCGGGCAAGCGGGCATCACACATGGGAGACGATTCATCGATACGACGACCGACCTTGGAGACGATCCGTTCTATGACCCGCCGAAGATGGTCGTTGGAGACGAACCGCGCGTCGGTCAGCTCGAGTCGGCCGGCACGCTCTATGTAGATGGCATCGTCCCCGTTGACCATGACTTCGGAAACCGCTTCATCGGCCAGGAACTGCTCCATCGGGCCATAACCCAAGATGTCGTCCTTGACGGCGGTCACCAAGCGCTGACGTTCGGTTTGACTCAGCGGGATCGACTCTTGCTTGATCGCCTCGTCGAGCTCTTGAGCAACCATCGCCTGCAGCTGGTCCTGACTCATCGAAGAGTCGTACAAACGAGATCCCAAGCGCCTGAAGAGTTGTTCCTGAGCCCTCGTCTTGAGAATCTGGAGTGGGTCCAACGCACGCTGAACCGACTCCTCCTCGGCCAGGGGTTCTGGGCTCTCGGGCTCCTCCTCGATTTCTTGAGGCGGGAGGTTTCCGTCTTCTCCGGCTTGGCGGAGCATGGCGCCGAGCTTCATCGCTTCCCCTTTCGAGCCCGCTTGTTCGGGGCATCGTCAGCATCCGTGGGCCGGAACATGTCGACCATTTCCTTCATCGCTCTTGCGGCTGGATCCTTCGGGGCCGAGACCACAATTGGCTGGCCCTGATTCGTAGAGATGACCACTTGGCGCGAGCTCGGGATCTCGATCGATGCCTCCATACCAACGGTCTGTTCGATGTCGCTGGTGCGGAGGCCGACTCGGGTGCCGGCCCGGTTCACAACAAAGTGGCGGTCCTGGCGGGTCATGCCAATGGTGTCGAGCGTCTCCACCTGACGGCGCATGGCCCGGACACTCGGCACCTCTGACGAACTGACCAGCAGCAGGTCTGTCGAGAATTCCATGGCCGTGATGGCATGGTCATCGATGCCCGAAGAGGTGTCGATGACCACATATTCGAAGATGCCGACGAGCAGGTCCAAGATCGATTTGATCTGTTGGGCGGTGACCTCGGCGGCATCGACGAGCGACTGCGGTGGACCCAGGAGGAACAGCCCCGACGGGTGAGGTGTGAGGAACACCTTGAGTGTCGTGGCGTCCAGGACCGACGCATTCAATGCGGCATCAGCCAGAGTCTGCTCAGGTTCCAGGTTCATCGTGGAACCGCAGTCCCCGAACTGGATGTCGAGGTCGACCAGAACGACCTCACCTGGTGCGTGGTCGTTGAGCCCGAGCGCAAGGTTTGTGGCGACCACGGTCTTGCCGCTGCCGCCTTTGGCTGAGAGCACCGTGATGACGCGGTTGCTCCTGACCAAAGTTTCTCCGACCGGGCGTGAAGACTTCAGACGGCTGGCAGCGGTCAAGAGTCGTTCAACGGCTTCTCGAATCTGGTCTCCGGAAGCATTCGGGGGAACAACCTCACGGACACCAAGCCTCATGGCACCCATCAGGAGATCGGGAGTAGCCGGGGCAATGATCAGCGTGCCAACGTCGGGGTGTTCTCTGTCGAATGCACCCGCCCATTCGAGAGCCACGGCTTCGGGCACACTCGGCCCGATGATGACGACATCAGGCGCAGGCGAGCTGGTAGCCCGAACCACCTCGATGGCCTGGGCCTCTTTCCATGTCTCGTCCCACTGGCGCGAGATGTCAACGGTGTCGCCCACGAGTCCTTGTAGGAACGGGACGAAGCTCTCTTCGGGCGTGAGGAGCAGGATCATCGCAGATCAGGAACCTTGAAAGATGTCGTCGATGGTGACGATGCTGGTCGGGCCGGTGTCATCGGGCGTCTGGCTGGCAAGCCAAAGCCTGCCGTAGCTGGCAGCGAAGACGATGCGTTCGACATCGGACGGCTCCAGAGCAAACGTGATGATGAAGCTCGTTTGGGGCGCCAGTACTGCTTCCCCGTCGTCGGTCGCGAAGGTCGGGTTGTTCTCGGCCTGGACTTCGACAACAAGGGCATCGTGAATGATGATGTGGGTTGCCTGGACCTCCTGGGCCCCTTCTTCCTCGGTTGACTCTGGAAGCGCAACCAGATCACCATCGATTTCGACGATGTCGGCACCCTCGGGCGCATACGCGTCGAAGGAAGCGACCACTGCGACCATGTCTCCGGCATCGATGATGCCCCCAAGAGCCTGCTCGGTCGCAAAACGAATCGGGATCTCCAGATGACCAGACGGGACTTCGACCCTGCGAGTCGGTAGATCGTCCCGCCTCAGGTCGGCCTCGGTCGGGAGGACCCAACGGCTGTCGAGGAGAATCTCGCCAGGGAAGATGGCGGCGTTGGCCACCAGGCCGTCCAAGGTGGTTGTATCGGTGATCGCATTGCCTGGCCGGGTGTTGGCAGGGCGTTCTTCGGCAATAACGAACGCTCCTACTGCTTCACCTTCGGTGCCTTGGGGAATCTCGGTGTTGACCACATACACGGTGACGAGTTCTTGACCGGCAGTAGCCCGGTCCTCGGCACCGCGTACGAACCCAACAAGCACGAACGTACCCACTCCAGCAAGCACCAGGGCTGCAACCAGCGCGATGATGCGTCGTCTCATTTGCACTCTCTCTCATCGGTCCCGCACGACATCATGCGGACAATCGGCACTCAGCCCCTGGAGTTGAGTTGTTGTGGATTCTGCGCAAGCAGACGACGGAGCGTGGCCTTCATACGCGCGTTGGGCGCAAAACGCGACGATGACGTGGCCTCATGGCCACGTCATCGTTCAAGTCTTCGACTAGTCCTGGACCTCTGGAGCGAACTCGGGCGAGTCCAGGGGCGGGAGTGTCTTGTGAGCTCAGGCTCCGTGGTTGGTGAGCTCAGTATTGGTGTTGTTGTACAACCCCTCGGTCTTGGTTCCGAGAGTGCCAACTGCGACGATGATCACTGCCGCTATGAGGGCGATGATCAGTGCGTACTCGACGGCGGTTGCGCCTCGGGTCGCATGCAGTTGGGGTGTGCTTCGAAGATACTCGTTCATGCTGCCTCCCTCGCCGCAGAACTTGTGGAGGGTTCTCCAACACGAGCAGTGGCCCGTGTCGAGGTGATAGTGAAGATCTGGCTCACGCGCACGGGTCGGGCCGCCGGAGCGACCCGACCCGTCACACGAGTTCCTCAACCTCAGATCCTGGGAATCAGGACGGGAGGTTGTCGCTGACCTTCTGGAAGTTGTCGCTGACCTTCTCGCCGAGTGTGGCAACGATGCCGATGATGATGGCGGCGATCAAAGCAACGATCAGGCCATATTCAACAGCGGTGGCGCCACGCTCTTCCTCACGGACAGCAGCAATAGCAGTGGTCATACGGACATATGCGTTCAGCACGGTGTTCATTTTGGGTAAGCCCCTTCTCAGTGTGTGTCGGATTGCATTTCTTCGGGACCAGCCACGTCTTCAACAGCCGCTTTGGTCGGCTCGGAAGCCCTATCGAGCTCCCGGCCCCCGCACGGCTGGCGACTTACCGTCACACACCGGGGCGGATTGGCAGGAAACCCACCTCGTTGCGAACTCTCTCAACGGGGCTGGACCCTTGGTTGTCAAACACCGAGGACTCCCCGGCGCTAGTAGGCAATCGGAGGTCCTGAGATTGACTTGAGGGGCTTTTCCGAAACGGGTCCAACGACTCAAGCAATCCTGGGTGAATCCGGGAGAAACCCCCCGGCAAGGCGTCCAGGAGTGGTCTGATAGGCGCCCTGAGCTGGGATGTTCAAGATCCGGCGACAGCGGACGGGGTCAGCGACGCTTCCGTCGGCGTACCAGGCCCTTGTAGCCGCGCGTGAAGCCCGCCGCGATGAGCTCATCGCGGCCCGGTGCCTCGCCAACCGGGTCACCATCGATGGACCCGATCTCGAGGTCACCCAAGGCGCCACCGTCGACGGCGTCGGCCAAAGCAGGAGCCCATGTGGCCGCCGAAGAGCCGAACGTGGCCAGCGACTTACCCCCACGTTCTATGTAAACCAATGGCATACCGTCAGCCAACAACAGGTGCGCTCCAGCCTGGCGGGCCGGGTGGCCTCTGGAATCGGGCCAGCCCAAGGCTGCGCCGAAGGGCTGAGCCGGGTCGGTTGCAGCAAGCAGGATGGCGGCGCTGTCGCCAGTCGCCTCGCGACCGTCTCGCAGGCGATCAACGGCTCCGGCGAGCGCAAACTGGGCGGCACCGAGCCCAGCCACGAAGTACCCGCGCCGGACCTTGCCTTGCTCCTCGAGAGCCTTGAGAACCGGGTATACGGCAGCGAAGCCTCCGACGTGGCCCTCGGCCAGCACACCTTCCCTGGTGACGATGCCTTGGCGCTCCAGCAATTGGAGTGCCGTTGAATGGGTGAACGTGGTGGCATCGATGGGCCCATCGGTCAACTTCGACACCAGTGACCACCGACCGGCCCCATCGGGCGGACCGATACGACGGACTTGACCCGGCCGTGGTCTATTGCGACCCGACTTCGGCCGAGATCGGTTGGACCCAACCCTGGAGCGCAAGGCGGCCAACGAGTCATTGGTCACCGCCCCGGCCCAAACCAGATCCCACAACGCTTCGAGGGTGGCCTTCTCTTCTCTGGAACCGGACTGCTTCGTGACCGCGAGAAGGATCTCCGGCCAGAACGAAGCGCCAACCTCTTGTAGATGATCGAGAATCGCTTCGTGTAATGGATCCGCCGGCAACTCTTCGTTCGGCGCGGGCAGGAGGGAGAGGTGATCTCGGAAGAGGAGCCGAACCCGACCGTCCCGGGCTCCGAGAGCACCGGATCCCACCCAGACCAACTCGCCCGAGGTGCACAGCTCGTCCAAGAGCCCCGATCTGTAGTCGTTGACCCTTACTGGGAGAACGTCGGTCTCGAGTGTGGATGCCACCAACGGCACGCCGTCGAGCACGACGAGCGCCTCGACGAGTGCATCCACACCACCGTGTCGTCGCCCGATCCCCTGCCATTCCGGCAGGAACCTGGCATAGGCCTCGGGTTCGACCGGCTCGACCTCGTGACGCAGCACTGCGAGGGAGCGACGACGAAGCCGGCGGAGCACATCTTCGTGGCACCATTCGCGTTCGAACCCGTTGGGCCGGAACTCGCCGTTGGCGATGACACCGGTCGCGTGCAGTTCCGCCAGCGCTGGTTGGACGCGTTGAGTTGGAACCCCCATCCACGAAGCGACGTCGCGGGCAAGAAATGGCCCATGCGTGCGGGCATACCGGCTCACGAGGTCCGTGATTGGTGCGTCCACGGCTTCGGTGAACGCTCCGGGGAGGCCGGGCGGCAGCGCGACGCCCAAGGCATCTCGGAGTCTGGCAGCGTCTTCAGCTGCTGCCAGCCTTTTCTCGCCGGCAATCGTCACCCAGATGGCCCGTCGCTGCCGGACCAGGTCAGCGGACCAACTTTCAATGTCGGCTCCATCCCGGGAGCGCGCCTCGAGCCCAGGGGGACTGAGCGGCCCGAGCGTCCGAAGCAGGTCGTGGAGCTCATCGGCGTCGCGAGCTGGACGATCCGGCGTGAGCTTCTGGAGCTCCATCTCCAGGTCAGCCAACACTCCCGGGTCGATCAGTTCGCGTAGCTCTTCGGCGCCGAGCAGATCGCGCAGTAGATCGCGGTCGAGCGCCAAGGCAGCGGCGCGACGCTCGGCAAGCGGGGCGTCGCCTTCGTACATGTACACCGCGATCCAGTTGAACAGGAGCGACTGAGCGAACGGCGACGCCCTCGGTGTGTCGACTTGCACGACCCTTACCGAACGCTGCTTGACCTGGCTCAACAGCGATCGAAGGCCCGGCAGATCAAATACGTCGTTGAGGCACTCGCGAGTGGTCTCCAGGAGGATTGGGAAGTCCGGATACTCAGCGGCTACTGCGAGTAGATCCGCGGCTCGTTGCCTCTGTTGCCACAGAGGAGTGCGCTGGTCGGGCCGCCTCCGCGGCAGGAGCAGCGACCGTGCTGCGCACTCTCGAAATCGCGCGCTGAACATGGCAGTGCTCGGAAGCTCGTCAACGACCATCTCATCGATCGCATCGGGATCGGGCAAGAGCATGTCGAGGTCGACATGATCTACGGCCTCGGGAAGCCGAACGACGATGCCGTCGTCAGACCAGATGATCTCGACGTCGCGCCCCAGCTCGGCGTTCAGGGACTTCCTGATCGCCATCGCCCACGGCGCGTGGACCTGTGCCCCGAAAGGTGTGAGCACACACATTCGCCAATCGCCGATCTCGTCGGGGAAACGTTCGATGACGATGGTCCGGTCATCTGGGATGACTCCGGTCGCTTCCAGCTGATCGTCGAGGTAGGTGACGACATTCTCAGCGGCGAGTCGGTCGAGGCCGTGCTCGTCGACGAGGACGTCCAGCGCGCCAGAGCCACGGGTTGTCCTGAGGAACTCGCCGACCGCCGCTCCGAGCTCGAATGGCCGACCAGGCCCGTCCCCATGCCAGAAGGGCATACGCCCCGGTTCGCCGGGGGCGGGCGTGACGATGACACGTTCGAATGTGATCTCCTGAATACGCCATGTGCTGGCCCCCAGAAGGAACGTCTCACCCGGCCGGCTCTCGTAGACCATCTCCTCGTCGAGCTCTCCGACGCGAGTCCCATCGGGCAGGAAGACGCCGAACAGTCCACGGTCGGGAATGGTCCCCCCGCTGGTAACCGCCAGACGTTGGGCTCCAGCCCTACCACGAACGACACCTTGTATCCGATCCCATACAACACGGGGTCTCAGCTCGGAGAAGGCCTCGGATGGATAACGGCCCGAAAGCAGATCGAGCACGTTGTCGAATACCTCGTCAGAGAGCTCGGCAAAGTTGGCGCTTCGGGTGACCACGGATTTCAGATCATCCACCTGCCATTCATCCAAGGCACACATCGCGACGATTTGTTGCGCCAGGACATCGAGCGGGTTCCTCGGATAGCGGGTTTGTTCGATCCTCCCGGCTTGCATCTGTTTGGCGACGACCGTGGCTTCGACCAGGTCGCTGCGGTGTTTGGGGAAGATCTTCCCGACCGAGGCTGCGCCGACCTGATGACCGGCTCGACCGATCCTCTGCATTCCACTGGAGACAGAGCGAGGTGATTCGACCTGAACGACGAGGTCGACAGCACCCATGTCGATACCAAGCTCCAGTGAACTCGTGCAAACAAGACCGCGGAGGTCTCCACCCTTCAGGCGATCCTCGATCTCCAGCCGTTTGACTCGAGACAGAGAGCCATGGTGGGCGCGGACCAGGTCGACCGATTCGGATACCTCCAGGTTTCCTTCAGCGTGCACGACCGCCCGCTCATCAGGCGACATCGCCTCGATCCGGGCGGCCTCGAGCTGCTCGGCCTCGAGTTCGTTGAGACGTGTTGCCAAACGTTCCGCCAACCTCCGAGAGTTCACGAAGACGAGTGTCGAATTGTGGCTCTTGATCAGATCCAACAACCGTGGATGAATCGACGGCCAGATTGACCGGCGGTCCGGCGCTGCCAGCTGCGGTCCCGCCGTTTCATCTCGCTCGGCCTCGCCCAGGGCTCCCATGTCTTCGACGGGAACAACAACCTCTATGTCGAGCGTCTTGGCTGAGCCCTTGTCGACGACGGTGACTGGCCGTTGTGCGCCGCCCTCGTAACCGGCGAGAAACCGCGCTATCTCATCGAGGGGACGCTGGGTGGCAGACAGACCGATCCGTTGCGGGGATCCATCTATCAACTCTTCCAGCCGTTCCAACGTGACCGATAGGTGGGCCCCACGTTTGGTGGCGGCCATCGAGTGAATCTCGTCGATGATGACGTACTCCACCGAAGTCAGGGTCTCTCGCGCCTTGGACGTGAGCATGAGGTACAAAGACTCGGGTGTCGTGATCAACACGTCCGGTGGGTGCCGTATCAAACGCCGCCGTTCGTCGGCGGGCGTGTCACCGGTCCGCATCGCCACTCGCACCGGATGCACCCGATCACCCAGACGTTCGGCGGCGAGCTCGATTCCACGAAGAGGCGATTGAAGGTTCTTCTCGACGTCGACTGCCAACGCCCGCAGCGGAGAAATGTAGAGAACCCTGGTGCGGCGCTTATCGTCCTCAGGAGGAGGGGAAGCCACCAATCGGTCAATGGCCCACAAGAATGCGGCGAGCGTCTTGCCCGAACCCGTGGGCGCGAGAACGAGCGTATTGGCGCCTCCAGCGATGGCCGGCCAGGCTTCGGCCTGGGCGGGTGTAGGTGCGTCGAAGGTGGTCTCGAACCACTCGCGCACCGGCGCCGAGAACCCATCCAGAGCCATCCTGGCAACCTACCGGCAAGCCTCCGGGGTCACCCAGGACAGTACCTTCGCCCTCGGGTTCAGCCGGCTCCCAAAGCGACGGGCTCACGCAGCGCAGCAGGAAGCGGCTCCGCGTGAACAACCACCAGCCTTCGTGTGGCCCGCGTAAGAGCGACGTACAGCGACCGCAGTCCATTCCGTTCGTCGGCAACGATCCGCGCCGGCTCCACGACGATGGCAGCATCGAGTTCGAGGCCCTTGACCAAGCCGACGGGCACAATCGTCACCCGGCCATCCAGGCCGCCTTCGTATATGAGGCCATGGTCGATACCGGCTGCGTTCATGGACTCGGACATCTGACCAACCAACGCATTGGGGCAGATGACGGCGAGGTTCCCGGGCCCAAGCTCTTCGAGTTCGGGCTCGATCAACGCCGTCACTGTGGCGGCCAGTCGGGCGGGTGGGTCGGCCCTCACAAATCTCGGCGGTATCCCGTCGCGGCGGACCGCCGTGGGTGGGGATAAACCGGGGACTGCCGCACGAAGAACCCTGGCCGCCACGTCCATGGTTGGCTGCGGCAGTCGATACCCGACGGTCAGTTCGGCGAACCGGGGCGGTTTCCGTTGGGGGAGATCTTGGAGCACGCTCTCCCAGTTGTCGTGAGCCCACGCTCCCGTCGCCTGCGCGATGTCGCCGACGAGGGTCATTGACCCGTTCAGGGAACGTCGCTTGAGCATCCGGAGCTGCATTGGCGAGAGGTCCTGTGCCTCGTCGACGACGATGTGTCCATAGGTCCGCAACTCGTCTTCGGCCTTGCGGCCCGGTCGGGGGCCCAACACAGCACGCGCCTCGTCGAGGAGGGGCACGTCGTGGGCGGTCCAAACCACTTCGGACACATGGTTCGTGCGTGGACGGTGCAAGAACATCCGCTCGCGACGGCTCAGGTGTTTCTGACTCGCACTGTGCAGTAGTGCGTGAGAGCCGTAGAGGTCGTGCAACAGGTGCTCGGGTGTGAGCACCGGCCACATCCATTCGAGGGCTTTCCGAAGCTCGAAATCGGCGGCAAGCCTCGCCTCGACCTCATGGGGCGCAACATCGTCTCTTGCGCTGTCGGCCAGTACCTCGAAGAGCTGCTCCCGGACGAACCGGCGCGCCGCGTTGTGTTTGTTGAACCGCCGCCGGGCCTCGGCAACGATGGCGCTGCTCTCCGCAATCGTTACGCGCAGACGTTGTAGCCCGTAACCGACGACCAGATCTTCTCTGAGCGCGCGTTCACGGTCGCGGACAGCCGCCCGCAACACGTGGGACATTGCCGGATCGCCTTTGACTCTGGCAACATCCTCGTTGTCGAAGTCGCGCACGCGAACGCGGGGAACCAGATCGCTCAGGACCGCGAGTTGGACTCCGGCCTCCCCCAAGGACGGCAGCACCTGCTCGATATAGGTGAGGAACAGTCTGTTCGGACCGATCACCAGCACGCCTTGGCCGTCCAGCGGGAACCGGTGCGTGTACAACAGGTATGCGGCGCGGTGAAGTGCAACGACCGTCTTGCCAGTGCCGGGCCCACCCTGTACCACCAACAATCCGGAGAGTTCGGACCGAATGATCTGGTCCTGTTCTGCCTGGATCGTGGCCACGATGTCGCCCAACCGGCCCGTCCGCGCTTGGTCCATGGTGATCGCGAGTGTCTGGGCGCCTCGCAGATCGCTCGCCTCGGTTCCGTTCGCCTCGAGACCGTCGCCGAAGTATTCGTCCTCGACCCCCAGGAGGCTTCGGCCGCGGGTCGCGAAATGGCGCCGGCGAGCGAGTCCCATGGGTACTCGGCCCGTCGCTCGGTAGAACGGCTCGGCGACCGGCGCACGCCAGTCGACCGTGATTGGTTCTTGAGTGTCGTCCCAAACTGCGACCCGACCGATATAGAACGTCTCGCCGGCCCGGTCGTCGGCCAAATCCAGCCTTCCGAACACGAGCGATGCGTCGCCAATGTCGAGTTGCGCGACGCGACTGTTCACCTGGTCTTGGATCACATCTCGCTCGAAGCGGGCCTGGTGTGTTCCACCACGTCCCGATTCGACCATGCTGTGAAGCTTCTTGGCCTTCTCCTGAGACAGCTCCAAAGTCTGGTGTGCTGACTTGATGTATTCCTGTTCGGCCTCGAATTCAGGGTGGATGATTGCTCCTCGAAACCCGCAAGACTTCTTCGTTACCCGGAATTGGGTAGCGAATAACTCTATCGGCGCCACGTTTATGTGCTTCACGTATAGGACCAACATTCGGTGAACATCCAGGTCAGGGGACCATCGAGCTTCCCTCCTTCGGCGACTGGATAGCGTGAGAGAGTGAACACTCACGAGACAAGCGCCTTCGTCCGAGCGTGTCGTTGTGAACCCCACGACCGTGTTCCGGTCTGGTTCATGCGCCAGGCAGGGCGGTCCCTACCCGAGTACCGGTCCATCCGCGGCGAAGGCTCGATCCTCGACGCAATCAAGGTCCCCGACCTGGCCACCGAGATCACGCGGCAACCGGTACGCCGTTACGGGGTCGACGCCGCGATTCTCTACTCGGACATCGTCGTGCCAGTTCATGCAGTCGGGTTCGGCATCGATATTCAGCCCGGCATCGGACCCGTCACCGACCGACCGTTTCGGTCGGCCGCAGACCTGGACAGATTGCCCCCGCTAGACCCGGCCGTGGACACGCCGTACGTGCTTGAAACAGTCCGGAATCTCGTCGCAGAACTCGACGTGCCTCTGATCGGCTTCGCGGGCGCACCGTTCACGGTCGCCAGCTATCTGATCGAGGGCGGGCCCTCGCGTACGTATCACAAGACCAAGGCCATGATGGCGGGTGACCCTGCACTCTGGTCGATGCTGATGGAGCGACTCACCGACATCGCGACCGCATCACTTCTCTCTCAGGTGGGAGCAGGCGCGAGTGCACTACAGGTCTTCGATTCGTGGGCCGGCGCACTGAGCCCGATGCAATACGAACGGTACGTGTTGCCCTGGACCGAGCACATGTTCGACTCGTTGCGGGCCTTCGATGTGCCGCTCATCCACTTCGGTGTCAACACCGGCGAGATCCTCGACCTCATGAGCAAGGCCGGAGTTGACGTCGTGGGCGTCGACTGGCGAGTCCCGCTCGACGTTGCCCGGCAACGTGTGGGGCCGAACCGGGCCCTTCAAGGGAACCTTGATCCGGCCATTCTGGGAGCACCATGGCCGGTTGTCGAAGCTGAGGTGCTCGACGTGTTGTCCAGGAACGCTGGACACCCGGGCCATGTCTTCAACCTCGGCCATGGCGTCACACCCGATGTCGACCCAGCAGTCCTCGAGCGAGTTGTTGAGACCGTGCACGCATACGAACACAGCCCCTCATGACCCGCATCGTCGTTGTCGGAGCCGGCATGGCGGGCCTGTCGACAGCGCTGACACTGCACCGCAACAACATCGCGGTCGACGTCTTGGAAGCGTCCGGTCGCGTTGGTGGCAAGGTCCTGACGACCGAGATCGCTGGTACGCAGGTAGATGCCGGCGCCGATGCCTTCCTGGTTCGCGAGGCACACGTGACCGACCTGTGCGATCAGCTCCACCTGACGCCGGATCTCGTGGCTCCAGCTACGGGAGCAGCGAAGATCTGGTATCGCGGGGCCCTTCGTCCGCTGCCTAGGAAGCAATACCTGGGCGTACCTCTCGACCTGGACGAGTTGGAGTCCTCCGAACTGTTGACCCCAGAGGGCCGAGAACGGGCAGCCCAAGATCTGCGTGCCCCCGCCGACGCTCCGGCCGAGGACGAGTCCGTAGGCGCTCTCATACGTCGACGTCTCGGCGACGAGGTGATGGACCAGCTCGTGGGACCGCTCCTCGGAGGGATCAACGCCGGCGATGGTGACCAGCTGAGCCTGCAGGCGGGTGTTCCACAGCTCGCAGCCGCTGCTGCGCATGACGAAAGTCTCCTCAGGTCGATACCGGCTCATTTGGCTTCACTGGACCGGGATCCGGACGCACCCATCTTTCTGACCCATCCACGTGGTGTGGGCCAGATCATCGACGCCATGGCGGACCACCTCAGATCACGAATCCATCTCGAGCAACCCGTGCAGTCGCTCGAACCAGCCGACTCGGGATGGATTATCGAGGCAAAGGACACCTTCGAAGCCGACGCAGTGGTCCTAGCTGCCCCGGCCTTCGCCTCAGCCGCCATTCTGGCGGCCATCGCACCCGAGTCGGCCAGCATGTTGGCCTCGATCCATTACGCATCCGTCGTCATGGTGACGTTTGCATTCGCCTCCGCCGAGATGCCCGAGCTCACCGGATCAGGGTTCCTCATCCCCCGCCATGAAGGCCTGCTCATGACCGCTTGTTCACAAACCTCGACCAAGTGGGCCCATCTCGGCGATAGGCCCACCACGTTTCTGCGCGTCTCGGCCGGTCACTCCGCCGACGACCGAGCTATGCGAATGTCGGACGAAGAGATCACCGAGCAGCTCCTCACCGAGTTGAGCTGGACAACGGGCATCCACGCGGAGCCCCGCGAGATTCGGATCACTCGGTGGCCATCATCGCTCCCCCAGTACCAGCCTGGTCACCTCGACCGGGTCTCCGAGATCGAACGGACCCTGGCCGCAGAGGCACCTGGCGTCTTCGTCACCGGCGCGGCCTTTCGCGGCCTCGGGCTTCCAGCGTGCGTCCACCAAGGGCGCGTGGCTGCGGCAACCGCCGCCGATCACTGCGGTGTGGCGCGACCCGAGCCGACCGGCCCGGGGTTCACCCCGCAGAGATGACCGCAAGGGTCTGACACTTCATGGCCGCTGCCAGGAATGGTCTGCTGGTGGCGGGGGTTACACCCAGGCTGATCGTGGTCGATAGGGTCGACGAGAGATGAAGGGACCGAAGGCGTGCAACTCGAGCTGACATCCGATGCCGAAACGTTGCTTCGAAAACGCGGCGGCACTCTGACCGTCGATTACATCCGCCCAACTGGTTGAGGCAAGGTCGCTGAGGTGTCGGTCGACACCAACGTCAAGGGAAAGAACCTGTCGCCATACCGCCGCGTCAACACCGGAACCGATCTGAGGGTCCTGGTTACACCGAAACTCGTCGGACTGGCGTCGTTGATGCGAATTACAACTCGCGGAGGCCTGAGAAAGAAACTGCGGGTAGCCCTCAGCGACGGTTCAGACCCCGACAACTGCGCCATCTGACCAAGACCCAGGTCTGGTTCGCGCCACCTCGAGCCACCCCGCTTCATGTTCTCCCACAAACACTGCGAGCATGGTTCGCCGTGAAGCGGATTCTCGCCATGGCACCACCGATAGGAGCAGGTGTCACCCTCGCACTGTCAATGCCCCCGTGGGGGTGGTGGCCGCTCGCCTTCGTGTCATTTGCTTGGCTCGCGGTTCAACTCAAGGCACCTGCGGCCCAAACCCTCAGGTCGCGGTATTGGATCGGGTTCGGCTTTGGAGCCGGTTGGCTCTTTCCCGCGACCTTTTGGATGATCGATCTGACCCCACCCGGCTACGTCGTGCAGGGGCTCATCTTCGCCGTGTTGTTCGGTGTGGCGACCCTTGCCGCCCCGCCAGACCGATGGCAGTGGCTGGCACTGCCCGCGACGTTCACCCTCGTGGAGGCGCTCAGATGGCGTTGGCCGTTCGGTGGTGTGCCGCTTGCCACCATCCCGATGAGTCAGGTCGATTCGTTTCTCGGCGAGACCGTGCGGATACTTGGGCCATTCCTGTTGACTTTCCTCGTTGTCCTGGGCGGCATGGCGATCGCTGCCGCCATCGAGCGATCATGGACAGTGGCCGGGTCTATGGCCGCGATCATCATCGCCTTGGGGTTGCTTGCACAGATAGCGCCTGATGGTGCCGCATCACGGGAGATCAATATCGCGATAGTTCAGGGAGGCGGAGAACAGGGGACCCGCGCAATCAATACTGACGAAAGACTCGTTTTCGAGCGTCACTTGGAGGCGACAAACCTCATCGAGGGCGACGTCGACCTGGTGTTGTGGCCCGAAGACGTCGTGAACGTGAACACCCTGCTCGCCGACTCGCCCGAGTACGGCGAGCTCCAGGACTTGGCAAGGCAACTCGATGCTTGGCTCATCGCAGGAATCTTCGAGCGCATCGATGAATCCACCAACGCGAACGCGTCGATCGCCTTCTCACCCGAGGGCGTGGAAGTAGATCGCTATGACAAGGTCCGTTTGGTTCCGTTCGGCGAGACGGTGCCCCTCCGTGGCCTGATCGAGCCGTTGGCGCCCGACTACCTGCCCGTCCGTGACACTCGCCCCGGGGCCGGTGAAGCGACACTGGACATCGAGATCGATGGAGAGCCGGTCACGCTCGGAGTGAACATCTCGTGGGAGGTCTTTTTCGAGGACCGAGCCCGCGACGCCATTGGCAATGGCGGCGAGATTCTGACCAACCCGACCAATGGGTCCTCGTACTGGCTGACAATCCTCCAGACCCAACAGGTGGCTTCTTCAAAGCTTCGGGCGATGGAAACCGGGCGGTGGGTGCTGCAAGCAGCTCCGACAGGATTCAGTGCGGTTGTCACACCAGACGGAGCGCTGGTCGAGCGGACAGCGGTCAGTGAGACCGCGGTCATAGAACAGACCGTCGAGCTACGCGACGGTCAGACCATCGCCACACGGGCGGGGCCTTGGCCGATGGTCTTGATCTCAGTCGTCCTCGTTGGTCTCTCGTGGTTTGGGCACCGCCGACTACCCCAGCCGCAGCAATAACAACTCAGACCTCGACGAGCAAGGTGCTCGGCCCGTCATTCACCAGAGCGACCGACATATCAGCGCCGAAGACTCCTGTGTCCACCTCTGCCCCGAGCACACGCAGCTCCGAGACAAATGCTTCGACAAGTGGCTCAGCGTGATCCGGCCGAGCCGCATTCGTCCAGGTCGGGCGACGCCCCTTGGAGACGTCGCCGTACAGGGTGAACTGCGACACCACCAGAATAGAACCGCCAACCTGATCCAGGGAAAGGTTCATCACCCCCGCGTCATCGTCAAAGACCCGAAGGCCGTGGATCTTCTTGGCCAACTTCTGGGCTTCGACCTGGCCATCCGAGTGGGTCACCCCGACAAGAACACAGAGCCCCACGCCGATCGACCCGACCACCTCGCCCGCAACCGACACCGAAGCCGAGCTGACTCGTTGCACTACCGCTCGCATACGAGAGCCGAAAGTAGTTCAACCACGAAGGCGCAGGTTCGAGCTTGCCCTATAGCGTTGACTGCGTTTGTACTGCCCCACCGCCCGGACCGTCGGAGAACGACCCTTGTCGAACCGGACATCCAACAGCCCCCCGCCACCAGATGGACCTCTACGCATCGCGATGCTTGCGTACCGGGGCAAGCCCCACGTCGGAGGTCAGGGTGTGTATGTACGCGAGATGAGCAAAGCCATGACCGACCTAGGCCACCACGTCGAGGTCCTGGGTGGCCCCCCCTACCCAGAACTGGATCCGCGAGTCGAACTACATCGGTTTCCCAGCCTCGAGATCTACAACGATCAATTCCCCGGGCGGACGCCGGCCTTGTGGGAGATCAAGGATTTCGCGGATGCCGTGGAACTGGGCTCGTTCATGACGGGGAACTTTTCCGAGCCGCTCGCATTCTCGATTCGCGCCTATCAGGCGTTGCGCGATCGACCCGGTGAATTCGACCTGGTGATCGACAACGGTTGTCTCGGCTATGGGGACATCGCCATCCAGCGTCGCTTGGGCCTTCCCGTTCTCGGAGTCATCCACCACCCGATCACTGTCGACCGTCGATTGGAGCTGGGCAACGCCAGAACCGCTGTTGAGCGGTTCGGAAAACGCCGATGGTACGCGTTCACCCGTATGCAGACTCGGGTGTGCCAGCAGCTGCTGCGGTTCGTAACGGTCTCGGAGTCATCGAAACAAGACATCTGCGCCGACCACAAGGTCAGTGACTCGCGAATCCACGTCGTCCCGATCGGCATAGACACCGATTTCTTCGCCCCTCGCCCCGGTGTGGCTCGGATTCCTGGCCGCATCGTCTCGACGGCGAGCGCTGACGTGCCTTTGAAGGGGCAGCGGTTCCTGCTCGAAGCTCTCGCCAAGGTTCATACCGAATACCCCGAAGCTCATCTGGAACTTGTGGGTCGAAACCGCACAGGGAGCACCACTTCGGACACGCTCGAGGAGCTAGGACTCGAGGACGCAGTCAACTTCAACCACGGGATCAGCTACGAAGCGCTGGTTGACCTTTTGGCAAGTGCGTCGGTAGCCGTCGTCCCGTCGTTGTACGAAGGCTTCTCGATACCTGCGATAGAGGCGCTCAGCTGCGCCACCCCGCTGATCGCCACAACTGGTGGGGCCCTTCCCGAAGTGGCTGGGAATCATCTCGAGACCTGTCTGGCGGTTCCTCCCGGCGACAGTTCTGCCCTGGCCGATCAGATCAAGTTCGCTTTCGAGAACCCGGATTTGTGCGAGACCATCGGCCAGGCCGGACGCCAGCGGGTGATGGAGAAGTGGAGCTGGCGCGAATCTGCCCACAAGACAGCGAACCAGTGCCGCGAGCTGCTGAACGACTGGTACAGCTGCGGCTAGGACCTTCGATGCTCACCGTCGATTACACGAGGCTTGGCCTCCGGGAAGGTGAATGGGTGCTCGACCTCGGGTGCGGCTTCGGCCGACACGCCTACGAGGTCGCGAAGCAGGGCGCCCGCGTCGTGGCCTGTGATCTTGCGTTGCCCGAACTGGAAGAGGTCCGACGAACCTTTGCGGTGTTGGACGGTGCAGGGGAGCTGGCCACCGAAACGGTTGCAACAACAGCAGCCGCAGACGCAGCGAATCTGCCGTTCGCTGATTCGACGTTCGACCGGATCATCGCCAGCGAAGTGCTGGAACACGTCGCCGACGATCAAGCGGCCCTGGCCGAGCTCACCCGTGTCCTGAAACCGAACGGCACACTGGCGGCAACCGTGCCGGCCTTCCTTCCCGAGAGAATCTGCTGGGCATTGGCCGAGGACTATCACGCTCCGAATGAACCGGGCGGCCATGTGCGCATCTACACGCGCCCAGAGCTGGAGGCGAAGATCCGTATTGCCGGGCTCGAGCCGACCGACTATCACCGCGCTCACGCGCTTCATTCTCCGTATTGGTGGCTGAAGTGCGCAGTCGGACTCGACAACGAAGCCAACCCCCTGGTGCGGGCCTACCTGAAGTTCCTGACCTGGGACATTGTCGAGCAACCCCGCAGTACGAGGTTTGCCGAAAAGGTGCTCGACCCCGTACTTGGAAAGAGTGCGATCCTCTATGCTCGAAAGCCTGCCGGCGCACCCCCTGGAGGCCCGATCCGTGCCGCAACCTGATCTGCCTGGCGTCATGTCGGGCGCTGAAGTGGAACGCACGGCCGCACACATCGCCGAGTGGCAACTCCCAACCGGCATGATCCCCTGGTTTCCAGGTGGCCACGCCGACGCGTGGAACCACGTCGAAGCCGCCATGGCACTCGATGTCGCCGACATGGGTTCTGAATCTGTGGCGGCCTACCAGTGGTTGGCAGACATGCAGCGGCCCGACGGCGCGTGGCACCAGTACTACCTCGACGGGTCGGTCGAACAGGACAAACTCGACGCAAACTGCGTGGCTTACGTCGCGACCGGCGTCTGGCATCACTACCTGATCACGAAGGACGCTGGGTTTCTCGAGTCCATGTGGCGTGTTGTAGAGGCTGCTATCGAGTTCGTGCTGGATCTCCAGACACCACGAGGCGAAATCCTCTGGGCGCGCCATGCCGACAACACTCCCTGGTCGTTTGCCCTCCTGACCGGCTCCTCGAGCATGACGCACTCGATTCGATGCGCCGTCGCCATAGCTGAAGAGCTCGGCCACGAGCGGCCGGGATGGGAGCTCGGCGCGGCGAGGCTGGCACACGTCATCCGAACCCAGCCCGAGGCGTTTGCGCCCAAGGACCGCTGGGCCATGGATTGGTACTACCCGGTTCTAACAGGTGTCTTGACCGGGAAAGCAGCCAAAGAGCGGCTTGCAGGACGCTTCGAGGAGTTCGTCATGGAAGGTCATGGGGTCAGGTGTGTATCCGATCGCCCGTGGGTAACAACCGCCGAGACATGCGAATGCGCCCTCGCTCACCTTGTGGCCGGCGAGGAGGCCCAGGCGATAGAGCTGTTCTCCTCTGTCGCTGCGCTCCGCCACCATGACGGCAGCTACTTCACCGGCCTCGTGGTTCCCGACGGTGTCAGCTTTCCCGATGTCGAGCGATCGACATATTCCGCGGCGGCAGTCGTGTTGACAGCCGACGCGCTCGCCAACGGATCCGCTGCGTCGACTCTTTTTCTGGATCACTCGTCACTGCCGGCCCTGATCGACATCGAGGCCACTCACGATCCGAGCAAGTCCACCCAGGACGAACACAGCTTCGACTGAACGAGCTAGATGGTCCGTCGCCGATTGAACCCGACGAACATCAGCCCACCCAACACCAGCACCGCGGCGATGGTCACGAGAACGAACGTGGTCTCGGTACCGGTCTGCGCAAGCTCAGTTGTGTCGGCCTCGTCGCCGGCGGTTTCGGTATCCTGAGTCGACACCACCCAGTCGTCGGGGCTGATCGGGTTGTCCACCGAAGCGACGATGAAACCATCGACGACCTCAGCGGTCCCTTCCGTCCAGACTCCCGCCGCCACGGCAACCGGCGCCCGCTGATGCCCGGGCGCACCCCATTCGACGTACGTGATAATGGCGTCCGGGTTCTCGTACTCGGGGGCCGTATAGATGCCCATCTCCCCTGTTGTGGGATCCAGCGGGACGCCCGCAGCGCCTGAATCCACCGTGATCGTCTCACCTGGTGCGATAGGGGGCGCATCCGCAATTGCTCCGTAGGCCGGGAAGTTGCACAGAATCAGTCCGTTGACATCCACCTCGGCATCGCCGTGATTCGTGATCTCTACAGTGCCGGCGTTCAAGTCCGCCGCTGTGACAGAGATGGTGGGTTTCGAGTTTTGGGCGCCGGCAATCGAGGATGGGATGCCCAGGACAAGAGCGAGCATGACAGCTACGAGCAAAACACCTGTTCGTACCCGCCGAGGGGTGCTCTTCATGAGTGAGTCCTCCTTTGTCGCGCGACCCTAGTGGCGGGGCGTGCGCTAGATCCTCCGCAACACTCGTAGCGACCCGACTGCCTCGAGTTGCTCGAAATCGCCCGAATCCAAAGCCGGCCGGTAGATGTGGTCTCGTGGCGCCTGACCACCTTCATTCGGGTATTCGAAGACGTCGTGAATAGCCAGAACCCCTCCGAGGGTCAACTTGGGCGACCACGCTTGGTAGTCCTCGGCGGCCTGCACCTCACCGTGGCCCCCATCGATGAACAACATTGCGACCTCGCCGGCCCAATGTGCAGCTACCTTCGCCGACTCCCCCACGATCGCCACGACTGAACCTTCCAGG
>JBPCTU010000126.1:0-5507 GCA_051011515.1 Acidimicrobiales bacterium | reverse complement strand
CCCAGAAAGAAGATGTCATCGGCGTCCTTCAGCAGGCCGGCTGCCATGAAACGCCGAGCAATCGCTTCGTACAGACGGCGAGACCGCGACATGGTCTTGTCGTTGTAGAACCGTTCGTAGTCGCGGTAGTAGAAGTAGTCCTGCGCCAACTCCACGAACCAGCTGAAGACCTCCGCGCGGTCGACCGGAGTCCTTCCGGTGAGTTGGAACATGGCGATCAGCCACCCCATGTCTTCCAATGACGGGGAGTCAGGTGGCTCGCCCCGCAACTGTTCGACACACCATGCCTTTGTCTCGAGCATGAGATCTCGTTGGCGCCGCTCGTGTCCGGCCGGGGACTGGTCGTCGTCCAGACCAAGCATCAGCCGGACCGCCTCGAAGATCCGACGCGGGTCGTCTCGCCATCGAGGATGGTAGGCATCTCGCTCGGAGCCACCACGATGCCCATAGACGTCGATGAAGTCGTCGAGTTCCTGGCAGAAAGCAAGCCCGGCTCTGCTTCCTCGCAGGCCGGCCAATACATCGGCGTCTGGCGTCGACTCCATCAGTGCGACCAAGTCAGGCGAGGCCTTGATCGACTGGGCCAGGCTCCAGACCGCTTGGTTCTCTTCGCTGGTCTTGGTCTGAAGTCCACCTACGAGGCGGTTGTAGAGGCGGCCATCCTCGTCGTCGAGCCATGCCGCACAAGCTGTCTGAAGTGCCTGGGGAAGCAGGAACAGATAGATGGTGAAAGGCAGCGTGACGTTTTCGCCGAAGCGTGACTCGCCGCGTGAGTCCAGCTGCGCTTGGAAAATCTCGGCGACGGTCATCGTCTCGAGGTCGAACGGCGCCCAGAACTCGTCCTCGGCATCGGTCCAACGTTCGAGGTTGTCGTAGACCACCTGGGTGCACCCGGTGAGAGAGACCTCTGGTTTGGTTTGCTCGAGTTCTCGGAGGAGGTCGAAGAAGGCCTCCCAATCGAATGGCATGTCCCGGATCTCGTCACGTTCGGTGTCAGGGAACGGCCACAACGCAGCGTCGTCGCGAGCGAACGGTGGAATCCATCGACGTATTCGTTCGCGTTCGAACGCGAGGTTGTAGTAGGCACGCGCTCCGTACCAGCGGAAAGACGGAAACTCGAGGAAGTCCTCTCTTGTGTAGCCCAGGAACTCGTCGCAGCCGGTAAGGCGGATCGCGCCGGCCTTGAGTTGGGTCATACCGCCTTGCAGATAGGTGTAGAACGACGGCGTCGACGGTCCTGTCTGGACCTCGTCGGAGTAGGCCCGCGACCACAACCATCGCTCGTCGTACATCGAGGCGAGTGCTGCAGGTGTCTTGAATGACTCCAAACCTTCGGAGTAGTCAAGGTTCGCGCCGGTTATCTCCCGGGATTGGAGAATCGCGAATCGGTCGTTCGCCAAGCCCCATTCGATGTCCTGTGGGAAGCCGTAGTGATCCTCGATGATCTGCCCGAGAGCGCACAGCTCTCGGGCGGCGTCGTCAGAGAGTGATGACGCGTGCTGCAGAGAATCTGGCACAGCGACGTTTACTGAGCCCTGCCCGGAAGGGTCGGGTGATGTCATCACCAGCTTGTCGTTGATCTGCCGGTCGACGATCTCCATGGACGCCTTGGCCACGATGAGCTGGTCGGGGTTGACCTGACCCGAGACCACAGCCTCGCCAAGACCCCAGCTGGAGTTCACGAAGAACTCCCGAGGGTTCGAAGTCACCGGGTTGGCGGTGAACATCACTCCGGAGACCTCAGAAGGGAACATCTCTTGAACAACAACGGCCAAGTAGACGTTTTGGTGATCGAAACCCTGCGTGTGACGGTAGGCGATCGCTCGGTCGGTCCACAGCGACGCCCAACACCGTTTGGTCGCGTCGAGAACTTCTTCAGCTCCTGAAAGGTGGAGGTAGGTGTCCTGCTGTCCGGCGAATGACATCCCGGGCAGATCCTCGGCGGTGGCAGAAGACCGCACTGACACGGCTACATCTTTCCCATGGCTGGCCTCCAGCTCCTCGTACGCAAGCCGGACGTCAGACACCACCTCGAGCGGGGAAGGCGTTTCGGTGATCGATGCGCGGATCTGGGATGCAACGTGCTCGATGCCGGCAGGGTCGTTGTAGTCGATGCCTTGCAGCGCCGTGCCGATCCGCTCTGCCAGATCTGAACCTTCGATGAAGGCGCGGTAGGCATCGGTCGTGATGCAAAAGGCGGCTGGAACCGGGAGCTTCAGTGACAGCAGCTCACCCAGATTGGCGGCTTTGCCACCGACGGCGGCCAGGTCAGGGGCCCCAACGTGATCGATCGCGCGTACGTATGTCGACATTGTTCCTTCGGCGGCATCAGCCGCTCCCTAGGATCCCCAAGTATTGCGTCTCGTTGTCGAGCGAGGAGAAGCGACGTGTGAAAGAGAGCAGTCGATCGAGCGGTGCAGCTTGAGCGTTGCATCTGGTGACGGCGGTCCAGTCGTCCGGGGGATCCTGTTCGATCTCGGCGGCACGCTGTTCAGCTATCGCTTTCGAAGGCAGATGGGTCAGGCCAACGTTGTCGCGCTGCGCCGACTAGGGCTCGATCCAGAAGAGCGCGACGTACGAGACGCGCAGCGGCGAGCATCCGAAGCAGTGCAACGTGAGTACGCGCAGATGCCGTCGTTCCTGCACCGCGACCTGTTCCGCGACCGCGTTCGGCGGACCGCCGAACTACTGGGCGTTACGGCCACCGACGACGTGCTGGCTCAGTTCGACGTCGAGAACGTGCAAGCAATTCTTGATCATATGCCCGCCCGCGAAGACAGTGCCCTGACGCTCGAGGCCCTCGGCGAGCGCGGCATCTATCGGGCCGTGGTTTCCAATGCCGACGATGCTTGGGTGGAGCCGGCGCTTCGACGCTCTGGGTTGGATCAGCACTTGGAGCACTGGACCAGTTCCGAAGAGGCCCACTCATGCAAGCCAGATCCCGGGATCTTCCGCTACGCGTTGGACAAAGCGGGCATCGGACGCGCGGAGGTCCTCTACGTGGGCGACTCGCCGCACCACGACGTGGTTGGTGCCCACGGCGCCGGGATCCGCACAGTGTTGTTGACCGACCACGACGGCGCGATTCCCCTCAGCAGCGGGCTTCACAGCGGTGTCGAGCCCGACTACCGAATCGAGTCACTGACCGACGTGGTTGGCATCGTGGACGAGCTCAACCCTCCGGCGTAGCGACACGCCGTTTACGATGGCGGCCACCCACGGAATTGTCCACAGTGGCGGGCGGACCGCTACCGTCCCCGTTGTATTAGCCGCTTGGGTCGCAGGAGAGCAGGTCGTGGCGGTCAAGAGGTCCGACCCGTCTGGCCGCCTCGGCAACCAGACAGTGTTCTCGGGATGAGTCTCGGAGCGTGGCGCGCATTCTCGTGAATCCGAGCCAACCGTTGACGCCGTTAGAACAGATATGAGTCCAGATCCGGAACCGTCGCAGCACGAGATGACAGCGTTCGGGCGCGGCATTACTCGCATGAGAGAGGCAGCTCTCACCGAGCCCGATGCCGAAGCCATGGCAGCGGTCGACGAGCTGTTCCCTACCGGACAGGAACGGGTCGCCTTCACGATGCGCTTCTCTGCGCTCATCGTGTTGTCATCGTCGATTGCCGCATTCGGGTTGCTGGCCGATTCTGCCGCGGTCGTGATCGGCGCCATGCTCGTAGCGCCTTTGATGACGCCCATCCTCGCGACTGCGGCAGCGACGGTGCGAGCGTTGAACAGGGAATTACTGATCGCCCTTGCCACCATTGCATGGGGAACGTTGCTTGCCATCGCAGTCGGGTTCCTCGTGAGCTTTGTTGCGAGCGAGACGATTGTGGGGCCGGTAGACCTACCCGGTGAGGTAAGAGCGCGAACATTCCCTGGTCTTCTCGACCTGGGGATCGCCGTGACCGCCGGCGCCGCTGCCGGTTACATACTGCCCCGACGAGCGACGACGTCCGCGTTGCCGGGCGTTGGCATTGCGGTTGCCCTGGTACCTCCCTTGGCGGTCGTAGGAATCACACTCGAGGCCAACGCGGACACCGAATCGGCCAATGCATTGCTGTTGTTCGCGACGAATCTGGCCGCGATCGTGTTCTCGGCTGCCTTCATGCTCTTACTCGCAGGGTTTCGTCCCCATACGACTGAGTCGAGGAAACGGCTCGCCGTCCGGGTCTTCGTCACGGTTGGTGCGGTTCTTGCTGTTGCTGTGCCTCTGACGTGGCACACGCAGTCCACCTTGGAGGACGCTCGGCTTCGGCGGATCGTGGCCGAGTCGGTCAGCGAATGGGATCCGACGACCCGAATCTCCAGCCTCTCCGCCGAGGTTCGAGGAGACACCGCGCATGTGGAGGTTCTGGTCGAAGGTTCCAACCAGCCCGACGAGGTCTGGGCGCTGGCCCAGGAAACCCAACGGCGGTTCGGGGGGCCGGTTGTGTTCGAGCTTCGTTACGCGCAAGACCTTCGGTTCGAGGTGACAGTTCGATGAAGCGGCGTTGGGTTGCGCCGCTTCTCGCGCTCGGCGTCGGCATCATGTCGGCGTGCGCGGGTGGCGAGGCGTCGGCGCCTTCCGATGGGGGGACGACGGTCGAGATATTTGGTCCGTTTCGCGGTGTCGAGGCTGAACTGCTGGCCGCCTCCCTGGAACCGTTTGAAGAGACGACGGGTATCGACATCAGATACACGGGGACCGGTGCCTTCATACCTGATCTGGAGGCCCAGCGACGCGCCGCGGATCCTCCCGACATCGCCCTGATACCTCAGCCAGGTGTCGTTGCTGAGCTGGCGGCCTCAGGCGAGCTGGCTCCGTTGAGTGCCGAGACCCTGGCTGGCCTCGACATGAACTACAGCGATCAGGCCCGAGCGCTCGCGGACGTTGACGGCATTGCAACCGGCGTCCCCTTCCAACTCAGCCTGAAGAGCCTCGTTTGGTACCGCCCAGACGTGTTCGAACAGCACGGGCTGACGGTCCCGCAGACACTGGGAGAACTCACGGCACTCGTCGAGGAGCTCCAAGCCGAAGGCGTGACGCCTTGGTGTCTTGGGATCGAGGCTCAGGCGGCGACCGGATGGGTTGCCACTGATTGGACCGAGGAGATGGTCCTGCGGCTCGCCGGCCCCGAAACATACGACGCGTGGATCGAGGGAGTCACCGAGTTCGCCGACTCCTCCATCGCGGAGTCGTACGAAGCCTTCCGGGAGATCGCTCTTGTTCCGGGTCGATCTGCGGGCGGTATACCCGGGATATTGCGCACTTCACATCAGACATCGCCGTTGGGTCTCTTCGGCGACTCGCCGGAATGTTTGATGCACCGTCAGGGGAGCTTCGTCATCAACTCGATGCCTCCGGATCTCGAGTTTGGTCCCGAGGGCGACATCCACTTCTTCGAGTTTCCCGGGATGAGCGCCGATGAGGCTGCTCCCCTCTTGGTTGGATCGGTGCTGGCGGTTGCATTCGACGATCGGCCCGAGGTTGCGGCGGTGATGACTCATCTGGCCGATCCCTCGTCGACCAT
>JBPCTU010000125.1:0-3074 GCA_051011515.1 Acidimicrobiales bacterium | reverse complement strand
GCGTGCTTTCCGTGAGCACTTCGAGGCTCTGGACGCTGCGGTGGACGGCAGGCCAGACAATCGAGTGTCGGAGCGGGACCTGCTGCACGTTGTGGCGAACCCTGACATGTTCGAGCCCAGCCAGGTGCTGGCGGCCGAGGCGATTCTGGCTGAGCCAATCTTGAGGCATCGTCTCGATACCGCATCAGCGAACCGAGACATCGTCGACTCGGACTCGTTTGGCGCCGTGTTGCCAGGTGATCGAGTGATCTCGCTTTCTGACATCGACTCATTCGTGGCTCGAAGTTCGTTGAACGACCTGTTGGCCCCCTACCGCGATGATCTCGACACAGCCGCCGCAGGAGGCCGACCCGACGGATGGTTCTCTGAACGCGACCTGGAGTCTTGGCTTGTCGAGAACCCGAATGCTCCTGAGCAGGTTCGGGCCGGCGTCGAACAGATGCTCGAGGCCGGGCTGGTCGACCGGTCGTGGCTCGAGGTCAATCGCGAGGCCTTGGCAATGGGCGCCGCTGTAGTAGCGGGGGGTGTCGTCGTGGTGGCTACCGGCGGTACCGCGGCTCCGGGTTACGTCGTCCTCGGTTCGGGGTTTGTGGCTGGTGGAGCGGCTGCAGGCGCGACGACCGTGGCGGTCAACCATCGGACCGGCAACGACTTGCGAGACGGGGCGCTCTCCAACTCGCTCAATGGAGCCATGATCGGCCTGAGCGTGGCGGGGCTGCCCGGCGCGTGGACCAACGTCGTCGCCAACGGCACGACGATCTCGGTCCGCAGTGTCGCGGCCGCGTCGGCGCTGACCGCAGAAGTGTCTGGGGTTGTCGCCAGCGGAGGAGTCGATCTCCTGCTCCCAGAGCCGTGGGAGTCGCCCGTTCGTCGTGGTGCTTCAGCGACCGAGAAGGTGTCAGGCCTAGTGGCAGTCGGCGGCAAGAACTGAGCTGTCTCTTTCCGCAGGCCGACGCTTGCCGGCCAATTAACCCGGAGGGTTGCCCGGGTGCGCCGGAGGTGCTGTTCCGCTCCTCGTCCCTCGGAGCTGGGTTGTGGCCGAATCGGCTTCTGTGGCGTCGCGTTCGTGGCTTCGGAGCGTTCTGCCAGCGTGAAGTGTGCGCGGGTGCGCGCTTTACGCTGGCAGAACACGATGGGTCCTTGCGCGTGGGGACGCGCGGTGGGCGGTGGGAATTCCGCAACTACTGTTTGCGTTGCTGCGGCCGAGGAAGGGTGAATCTTGAAACGAGTGGTGTTGGCGTTGCTGGCGTCTCTGGCGTTGATATTGGTCGGCGCCTGCGGTGGTGATGACTCCGACTCTTCCGACGGTTCGAGTACCCAGAGCGGCGACGAGCTCCCGCCCGATACCGACACGATTCTTGCCGCGTCAGCTCAAGCAATGGGACAGGTCGAAAGCGTGGCTTTCCTGCTCGAGCGTGGTGGCGCGCCTGTCTACATCGACGACGGGGAGAGTCTCGCCGTTGACAACGCTGATGGCAGGGTCGCTGTCCCCGGCAAGGCCGAAGCCCTCATCGGCATCACCATCAACGACAGCCTCTCCACCCAACTCGGCGCGATCGCCGTCGACGGCGAGACCTGGTTGAGCAATCCGATAACCGGCGAGTTCGAACCGCTCCCACCCAGCTATGACATCGACCCGACCTTGTTCTTCGATCCGCAAGGCGGCTGGCAACCGTTGATCGAGGGCCTGGTCGGCGCCGAGCTGTTGAGCACCGACAGCGACGACGGATATCACATCCGAGGCACCGCTCCCGCCGAGAACATCGAGATCGTCACCGCGCGTTTGGTCAAGGGTCAAGATGTCGTCGTCGACCTGTGGATCGACCCGAACTCGGCTCTGGTCAACCTCGCTGAGTTCGACACCGAGTCGGGCGGAGAGACCACGTCCTGGTCGCTGCGGCTGAGCGACTATGGCGCAGACTTCGAGATCTCGCCGCCGGATGTGGATGGCTGAGCCCACAACCCAGGCCGCCCCGCCCCGGCGCGCCTCGCCAGCTCTCATCCTGGCGATCGTCTCGTTCTCGGTTTTCATAGCAGCCGACGACCTGACCGTCGTCTCGACGATGCTCCGGCCGATCATCGGCGATCTGGGCCTCGTTCTGCCCGACGGGCTCGACGATGCCGCCTGGATCGTCAACGTCTACCTCATCGCATTTGTGGCAGTGATGCCTATCGCCGGTCGGCTGAGCGACGTCATCGGGCGTCGCAAGACATTCGTGGGCGCCTACGTCCTGTTCTTGATCGGGACGATCGTGATTCCGCTCACCGATTCGCTGACGCCGTTCCTCGTTGGCCGCGTGCTCACAGCCGTGGGCGGAGGCGCGATGGTCCCGGTGGCGTTGGCAGTCGTTGGCGACGTATACCCCGAGGGTAAACGCGCCCGAGCGCTCGGCACCCTGGCGGCAATCGAGACGCTCGGGTGGGTGTGGGGTCCTCTGTACGGGGCGATCCTGGTGCGATTCCTCGATTGGCGCTGGCAGTTCTGGCTTAACATCCCCTTTGCGATAGCGGGCCTTGCGGCAGTGTGGTGGGCGCTGCAAGATCACGACCAGGGCGAGCGAGCCAAGCGCGTCGACTGGCTGGGTGCGACGTTTCTGACAACCGCACTGGTTTCGCTCAACCTGGCTTTGCTGGGCAACGCTGAGATCCAGAGTGTTACTGGCTTCGAGCAGCTCACAGGCAGCAGCGGTTTCGACTTCAAGTGGCTCTACCTGGTCACCCTCATATCCGGTGGTCTGTTCGTCTGGCACGAGCGAACTGCTGACGATCCACTGATCGATCGGTCGTTGTTGCAAGGCCGAGGTTTGCAGATCGCTCTGGGCGTGAACTTCATCGTGGGCGCAGCGTTGGTCATCGCCATGGTCGACGTGCCCATCTTCATCAACGCCGTCGAGGTCGACCTGAAGCAGTCGGCCCTTGTCGCCGGGTGGGTTCTGTCGTCACTCACCGCGGCGATGGCCATCACGTCCTATCTGGGCGGGCGAATGACGTCGAGCTTGGGTTACCGGCCGCCCATCATCATGGGCATGGCGGCAGCTGTCGCCGCCTACCTGCTCATGGGGTTCACCTGGGAT
>JBPCTU010000124.1:0-16521 GCA_051011515.1 Acidimicrobiales bacterium | reverse complement strand
CTACTATCGTCGTCGGCTAGACACACGGCCAGGACGATCAACCAGGTGAGCCTGGTTGGAGACAGGAGGCGATTGAATTGGCTTCGCAAACGAGTGACCGCGACTGGGGCACGCGAATGCTCTACATCCTTGCGATAGTCGCAGCCGTATTCTTCGTCGTCCTGATGGTGTTCGCGATCCAGAACGCTGACGACTCTACGAGTGGCGAGTCCCCCACGCCGACCACTGCACCGGAGCCGACCCCAGAACCATCTGGCGGTTAGAGAATCAAGCCTGCCCGAACCTCAGGCTGGCTCCCATAACTGAATCGCGTTGCCCTCCGGGTCACTCAGGGAAGCGAAGCGACCATTCGGGTAGACAGTTTCGTCGACGTCGACGCTGATACCCCCTCGCTGGAGTTGCCCGCAGAAGCTGTCCAGGTCGGCTACCCGAAAATTGATACCCCATCCGGCAGCGCCGAGGTATGGGTTGTCCGCCTGGTCGGCACCGAACGGACCGAAGACCGTGGGTCCCGCCTGTTGGGTCCACACCTCAGCCTCATAGGACATGGGGATCGGGTTGATGCCCAGATGATCCAGATACCACTGGGACAACTGCTCGGGGTCGTTCGCCGTAAAGAAGAATCCGCCAATACCCAGCACTCGCTCCATGTGAACCTCCCGTCGTCGCCGACGGCGAGGCTAGCGCTATCGGCTAGCCACGGTAGAACGGGCTGGACTCGGGGCCTTTGAGGGGAAGAAGGGCGTCGAACAGGTTCTCGGCTTTCGAGATCCCAACGATGTACACCATCCGCTCGCTCACCTCTCCCTCGGCGTGGATGGCGCCGGCGGGCAGCACGAGTTTGTCGCCGGGTTCCAGATCGATGCGATTGCCGTGCTCGTCGAGAACATAACTGGAGCCTTCGAGGACGTAGCCGCAGTTGTCCACGTCGTGCCAGTGCAGCGGCAGCTCGTCCATCCGCTCCGAGACGTAGGTCGTCGGCCAGAGGTCGAGGCGGTTCAAGTCCTCCATCACCTCCGACTTGGTGGTGAACGCATTCTTGATGACCTGCATCGGTCCGGGCTCGAGCGCCATGTCAAGTGTCCTTTCTCTCCTCCGGGAGAACGTACCGCGCTATCACCTCTTTCTCGGCGGCTTCACCACAAGGGGCTTGATTCGCGACACTGTCGCCACCATGAAAAACGCTGAGTACATCTTCACCATGCACAAGGTCTCGCGCTTCTATCCACCGGATCGAGAGGTTCTGAAGGACATCACGCTCGCTTTCTATCCGGGAGCCAAGATCGGCGTATTGGGTGCCAACGGGGCGGGGAAGTCCTCGCTGCTGAAGATCATGGCGGGATTGGACGACGGGTTCAGCGGTGACGCTCGCCTGACACCAGGGTTCAGCGTTGGTTACCTGGCACAGGAGCCCGAACTCGATGAAACCAAGGATGTCCACGGCAACGTGATGGACGGCGTCGGTGAGGTCGCCGGGCTCCTGACCCGCTACGACGCGGTGCTGGCGGCATGGTCGGACCCGGACGCCGACTTCGAAAAGCTCGGTGAGGAACAGGCTGACATCGAGCGCAAGATCGAGGCCGCGGGGGCCTGGGATCTGCAACGAACGGTCGAGATAGCCATGGATGCGCTGAGGCTGCCCCCACCGGAGGCGGACGTCTCCATCCTGTCCGGGGGCGAGCGCAGACGGGTCGCGTTGTGCCGATTGCTGCTGTCGCGGCCGGATCTCCTGTTACTCGACGAGCCCACAAACCACCTAGACGCCGAATCAGTGGCCTGGCTGGAACACCATCTGCAGGCCTACACAGGCACAGTGGTTGCGATCACCCACGACCGCTATTTCCTGGACAACGTCGCCGGTTGGATCCTCGAACTCGACCGTGGCCGCGGGATCCCCTACGAAGGCAACTATTCCGGGTGGCTCGAGCAGAAGAAGGAGCGGCTAGAGCAGGAAGAGAACCGGGACTCCGCGCGTCAACGGACGCTGGCCCGGGAACTGGAGTGGGTGCGAATGGCACCCAAGGCTCGACAGGCGAAAGGCAAAGCACGGCTCGCGGCCTACGAGAAGCTGCTCGCGGAGGCCAAGGATTCGGACCAGCGAGACCGGGACCTCCAAATCTCGATTCCCGTCGACCAACGCTTGGGCGATGTCGTCATCGATGCGACGGCAGTCTCGAAGGCTTTCGACGACAAGCTGTTGATCGAGGATCTGAACTTCTCGCTGCCACCGGCGGGGATCGTGGGTGTGATCGGTGCCAACGGGGCCGGTAAGACGACGCTGTTCAGGATGATCACCGGCTCGGAGGACATCGATGCCGGAGAGCTCCGCATCGGCCCAACCGTTGAGCTCGGTTATGTGGATCAGTCGCGCGAATCCCTCGATGCCGACAACAGCGTCTACGAGGAGATCACCGGAGGTGTCGACAACCTGACGGTTGGAGGGCGCGAGATCCACGGCCGCGCCTATGTAGCGTCCTTCAACTTCAAGGGTTCGGATCAGCAGAAGGAAGTTGGCGTGTTATCGGGTGGTGAGAGAAACCGCGTGCACCTCGCCAAGGTTCTGCGGAGCGGGGCGAACGTGCTGCTTCTAGATGAGCCGACCAACGACCTCGACGTCGACACGCTTCGGGCCCTCGAGGGTGGCCTCGAGGATTACGCCGGCTGCGCGGTCATCATCTCCCACGACCGATGGTTCCTGGACCGGGTCGCGACTCACATCCTGGCATTCGAGGGCAACTCCCAGGTGCGCTGGTTCGAGGGAAACTTCAGCGAATACGAGGCCTTTCGGAAGAAGGAGCTCGGGGGCTCCGATCAGCCGAGTCGCATCAAGTACAAACCCCTGGCCCGCTGAACCGGAGCCTAAGGAGACAGATCTGGTTGGCCAGAACCGCGACTACTCGGCCGGCTCGCCGTAGGGCTCGCTGGCATCGACATAACACTCGGGGTGGTAGTGCTCCACTCGATCCCAACGGTTGTCCACGTAGACGTTGCAGATCACTTGAGTGCGACGCTCACGTGCCCTGAACTTCACGACGTCCTCGCACAAGGCACACTCGGCCCAGTTCCCGGGCTCGACCAGGCGGGACACAGCCCGGCTCGTCCACTTCTTCGTGGCCGGAGCGGTCTTGGTCGGCGTTGCCATGAAACTCGATCGGCAGGAGATTTGGGGATGTGAGGAGTCGGCGCAACGGCGCACATAGGTGCCGTCGTCAAAGCTCGCCGCCGTCGTAGCTACGCTCCACCAATGCCCCACGTTGCTCAGGCAGTCGCACATGCCATCGCCCGCGCAACCGGTTGGATATCGCGACGCCTTGGGCGCGGCGGAGGGACAACGCTGCCCGGGGTGGTGCTCTTGAAACTGCGCCCACATGCCGCTGCCGAACTCTCCCGGTCACTCGTCGATGGGTCGCTCCTGATCTCGGCCACCAACGGCAAAACCACCACGGCGCGCCTGATCTGTTCAGCCGCAGATGATGCCGGGATGAAGACCGTCGCCAACCCGGCTGGGTCCAACCTTCTGCGAGGCATAACAACAGCTCTGCTCAACGCCGACCGAGATGCCGAACTCGGTATCTTCGAGGTCGACGAAGCAGCTCTGCCCGCGGTCGTCGACCAGTTGAAGCCACGCACGATCGTGTTGATGAACTTGTTTCGAGATCAACTCGACAGGTACGGCGAACTGGAGACTCTCGTGCAGCTCTGGCACAGAACGGTCACCGCACTTCCCGACTCCACCAGGCTGGTTCTCAACGCCGATGATCCGGCCGTCGCGTACCTCGGCGACGGTCGACCCAACACCACCTACTTCGGCCTTGACGACACTGCCGTCGCTCGGGATGTACAAGGCCATGCTGCCGATTCAGACCACTGTCCGAGGTGTGACCACCAACTCGACTACTCGATGATCGGGATGGGCCACCTGGGCCACTGGTCCTGCCCCAACTGCGGACTGGCCCGGCCGAGACCCGCCTATCGGGTCTCGAGAGTGAAGCTCGACGGCGCGGTTGGATTCGAGGCAGACCTCGAAGGGCCGGAAACAAAGACCACCGTACGAATGTCGTTGCCCGGCCTACACAACGCCTACAACGCAGTCGCGGCAGTCGCAGCCGCCGAAGCCATAGGCGTGTCCACCGACGTGCTGGCGACATCGCTGGAAAACACTCCTCCGGCATTCGGCAGGGGCGAGACAATTCACCTCCAGGGGCGTCAGCTTCTTTTGCTCCTCGCCAAGAATCCGACTGGAGTCAACGAGAACATCCGGACGATTCTCAACGAACCCGGTGACTTGAACACGATGATCCTGCTCAACGACCGAACCGCAGACGGTCAGGACATCAGCTGGATCTGGGACGTCGATTTCGAGGATTTCTTCGACCACACACCCTCGATTGTCGCCGGCGGTGACCGAGCCCACGATCTGGCACTGAGGCTCGAGTACGGCGGCTACCCGCGGGACCGGATCATCATCGAGCGTGAAGTCAGCGGAGCACTAGACGCCGCACTCCAGGCCACACCGGCGGGCGCCACGCTCTACGTACTACCCACGTACACAGCCATGCTCGATCTACGCCAGGAATTGGGCCGACGGGGTGCGGCCCAGCCGTTCTGGGAGGATGGCTGATGGCAATCTTGCGACTCTGCCACCTCTACCCCGATGAGATGAACATCTACGCCGACCGTGGCAATATCGCGGTGTTGCGCAGACGGCTCGAGTGGCGGGGGCACCACCTCGAAATCGACAATGTCGCCCACGGCCAGAACATCCGACCTGATGCTCACGATCTCTATTACCTCGGCGGTGGTCAAGACCGTGATCAGGGCATCGTTGCCCTCGACCTAGCTGAATCGAAGGCGGACTCTCTGCGGGAAGCCGCATCCGCGGGGGCTGCCTTTCTGTGGGTTTGCGGGGGCATTCAATTGGCCGGGGCGGGTTACACAGACGCGAGCGGAGAACGGCTACCGGGTGTGGGCATATTGGACCTGGACACCCGCGCCGGGGACTCACGCCTGATCGGCGATGTCATAATCGAAGCCAAGCTGGAAGGCTCGAGCCGTCGGGTAGTCGGTTACGAGAACCATGCGGGGCGGACCGAGCTTGGGTCAGATGCCGAACCGTTCGGGCGCGTGATCCACGGCCATGGCAACAACGGTGAAGATGGGTTCGAAGGGGCGGTACAAGGTCGGGTGATTGGTACGTATCTCCACGGGCCGCTCCTCCCGAAGAATCCGTGGGTGGCCGACGTGTTGCTCGGGTGGGCGTTGCAGCACGCCGGAATCGATCAACAGCTGGAGCCCCTTGACGATTCTCTGGCCGACGAAGCCCGTCGTGTGGCCGCGTCCAGAGCCGGATTGAATCGGTGAACGTCAACCGAAACGGCGACGCTGTTGTTCAAAGGGTGTCCCAAGCGCTGTACCTTGAAGCTCGTGCCTGATCGCTATTCCTTCTCCAGCCCCTGGAGCCGAGGGAACGAGCCATGGTTCCGGGTGGGCCAGGTCGACGTCACCACCACGGTCGCGGTCATCGGTGTGGGTCTGATTTACATGCTCGTCTGGGCCATAGAAGGACCGGCGCGCTCGATCTCCAAACATCTTTGGCTCATCTCGGAAGAGTTCGGAGTCGGCAGCGTCATCGAGGGGCAGATTTGGCGGCTGGCCACCTGGCCGGTGGTCAACGAACCCGACATCTGGGCGATCCTCCTGTTCGCGATCTTCTACATGCTCGGGAATCAGCTCGAGAATCTGATGGGCCGGCGGCCATTCATGTTCTTCCTGCTGGCGCTCACTCTCATGCCGGCCATCGTCGTCACGCTCGTCGAGCTGATCCTCTCCGACTTCGCCGGGTTCGCGTTCGGTCTGCGTTTCGTTGAGCTCGGTGTTCTCGCTGCATTTGCCGCGCAGTACCCGACGGCCAGGTTCTGGCCCGGCATCCCGGCATGGATCATCGCCGCGGTCATCATCGCCCTCGATTTCCTACAGGCACTCGGGGATCGCAACGACTACGAGTTCGTCATGCTCGCGACCGTCATCATCACTTCTCTAATCGGGTTCAGATCATTCGGGTTCGCCAACGAACTCGAATGGATACCGCGTATTCCGTTGCCTGCTGCGATCACGGGCTCTTCGGCTCAACCCAGCCCGCCACGCCAGCGACGGCGCAAGAGTCGTGGCCGAGGTCGCGCGAATCTCAGTGTGGCCCCTCCGCCATCAAGCCCCCCGCAGAGCGATCGCCGAATGGAAATGGAGATCGACGCCCTCCTCGACCAGGTGGCCGAACAAGGCCTCGACAGTTTGAGCAAGGACCAGCGCAAACGCCTGGAAGACCACTCGAAACGGCTGCGAAAACGCCGCGGCGACTGAAGAGCCGGGATAGGTCGGTTATGCCGATCCGGCCTGTAGCAGCGTTATGACGGCATCTGCCTGCTCGTCGACGGTGCCGTCGCCGGGGCCGAGCGTGAGTTCGGGAGATAGCGGGGCTTCGTACGGGTCGTCGATTCCCGTAAACCCCTTCAGTTGACCGGCGCGTGCCATGGAGTAGAGACCCTTGGGATCACGCTGCTCGCACACCTCCAAGGGGGTGTCGATGAAGACTTCGACAAACTGAAGCTGAGCAGCGTCATGGATCTCGCGAGCCCGATCTCGGCCTGCCCGATAGGGGCTGATGAGCGGCACCAGCGACACGAGTCCGGCATCAGCCATGAGTCGGGCAACCTCGCTTGCTCTGCGCACGTTCTCGTCGCGGTCGCCGGCACTGAAGCCGAGGTCGCCGTTGAGGCCATGGCGCAAGTTGTCTCCGTCGAGCAGGTAACAGCCTCGACCACCCTCGATGAGCCTTCGCTCGACGGCCGCAGCGACCGTCGACTTGCCCGAACCTGACAAACCGGTGAACCACACGGTCATCCCAGTGACGCCAAGAGCATTCCAGCGAACTTGTCGAGGCAGCTCCGAGGGGTGCCAGACCACATTCGGACTGCGGTTAGCTCCGCCGTTGGTCAAGTCATCAGCCTGACTCACCGAGGATCATGCCAGCGCCGACGGTGTTGTTAGTGTTCTCGTCGATCAGGATGAAGCTTCCGGTGGCGCGGTTGCGTCGATACTCGTCGAAGAAGAGAGGCTTGGAGACACGCAGGCTCAGACGCCCGATCTCGTTGAGGTCGAGCTGGTCCACTGATTCATCGCGATGCAAGGTGTTGATGTCCAACCGATAATCGAAATCGGTGATCTTGCATCGAGCCGAATTGGTGGTGTGTTTGATGGTCAGGGTCGTGCCCGCAGTGAGCGCCGACCGCTCTGTCATCCAACAGATCATCGCATCCAGGTCCTGGCCGACCTTCGGCTGGTTGCCAGGTCTGCAGATCATGTCACCGCGGGAGATGTCGATCTCATCGGCGAGGCGAATCGCAACCGACATCGGGGGGAAGGCCACCTCGACCTCGCCGCCGTGGACGTCGATGTTGGTGATCGTCGACGAGAACCCCGAAGGCAACACCGTGACCTCGTCACCGACACGGAACGTGCCCCCCGCGACCGTCCCGGCGTACCCCCGATAGTCGTGAAAAGCGTCGCTTTGGGGACGCAACACGTACTGGACCGGAAAGCGGGCGTCGATCAGGTTGCGGTCGGAGCCGATGTGGAGCTCTTCCATGTGGTGCAGCAGCGAGGTGCCCTCGTACCACGGCATGTTGACCGAACGCTCGACGATGTTGTCGCCCTTCAGCGCCGAAACCGGGATGATGGCGAGGTCAGTGATGTCGAGCTTGTTCGCGAAGGACTTGAACTCGTCGCGGATCTCGGCGAAGGCTTCCTCGGAGTAGTCGACCAGATCCATCTTGTTGACACACACAACCAGGTGCGGAATGCGCAACAACGTCGAGATGAACGTGTGGCGTCGAGTCTGTTCGAGGATGCCATTTCTCACATCGACAAGAATCAGAGCCAGGTCGGCGGTCGAAGCCCCGGTGACCATGTTGCGGGTGTACTGAATGTGGCCCGGCGTATCAGCGATGATGAACTTTCGCCGGGGAGTGGTGAAGTACCGGTATGCGACATCGATGGTGATGCCCTGTTCGCGTTCGGCACGCAGACCGTCGGTCAGCAGCGCCAGGTTGGTGTAGTCGGCGCCCATCTGCACCGAAGTACGTTCCACTGCTTCCAGCTGATCCTCGAAGATGGACTTCGAGTCATAGAGCAGCCGCCCGATGAGAGTCGACTTCCCGTCGTCAACCGAACCGGCCGTGGCGAATCTGAGCAGTTCCATCAGTTGCGCCTCGCGCATTTCTCGAAGCCGGGGACCACAACACGCCAAACGCCTCGCTGGGCCGGTGCTACGTCGTTTGTTGATGGGGTCACTAGAAGTAACCCTCCTTCTTTCGATCCTCCATCGCAGCCTCCGACACTCGATCGTCGGCACGGGTCGCGCCCCGTTCGGTCAGCCGTGTTGCGGCCACCTCCTCGACGATCTTGTCGATGCTGTCCGCTCCGCTGGTGACCGCGCCCGTGATGTTCGCATCTCCGAGAGTGCGATATCGCACAGTCGCGGTGAAGGGCTCTTCCCCGTCGGCCATTTCGGCGTAGTCAGCAGCGAGGAGCATCCCGTCGCGTTCGAAGACCCGACGCTCGTGGGCATAGTAGATACTGGGCAGAGCGATCTTCTCCTGCTCGATGTACATCCAGACGTCGAGCTCGGTCCAGTTCGAGATAGGGAAGACGCGGAAATGCTCGCCCGCTTTGTGGCGACCGTTGTAGAGGCTCCACAACTCGGGCCGCTGACCCTTGGGGTCCCACTGCCCGAAGTCATCGCGGAAGGAATAGAAGCGTTCCTTCGCGCGTGCCTTCTCTTCGTCTCGGCGGCCCCCACCAAAAACGGCATCGAAGCGGTGTTCCTCTATCGCATCCAGCAAGGTCGTGGTCTGCAGACGGTTCCTGGAGGCCCTGGGACCGCTCTCTTCTTGGACCCGGCCGGCGTCGATCGAGTCCTGCACCGAAGCGACCACGAGGTTGACACCGAGGTCGGCCGCGAGGCGATCGCGGAACTCGATGACCTCGGGAAAGTTCAGGCCCGTATCCACGTGCATGATCGAGAACGGCAGCCTGCATGGCCAGAACGCCTTTACGGCGAGGTGCACCATCAGCAGAGAATCCTTGCCACCCGAACACAACAGGACAGGCCGTTCGAACTCGGCAGCCACCTCGCGCATCACGTGGATCGACTCCGCCTCGAGGGTGTCAAGGTGGGACAGCTCGTAGTGCATCGTGCGCGATGATATCAGCGGCCAAACGCGCCCCGAACCACCGAGGACCCACCAAATGGCAGACCAACCCGACCATGAACTGGCTGCCGAGCTGGCGGAATCCGCCGGGGTGCTCCTATTGGAGGTCCGCCAAGAGTTGGCCAACGCTGAAGCCGCAACGTTGAAGGACGAGGGCGACCGAAGGAGCCATGAACTATTGGCCTCCTTGCTCGCACAACACCGACCCGACGACGCTGTCCTCAGCGAAGAAGGCAAGGATGACCTCGAGCGGTTGAGCGCAGAGCGTGTCTGGATCATCGACCCGCTGGATGGGACACGGGAATTCGGCGAACCTCCTCGTTCGGACTGGGCCGTACACGTGGCCCTCGTAGAGGATTCCGCACCAACAGCCGGGGCTGTGGCTCTCCCAGGGCTCCCGCTGACGTTGTCGACTGCAGCCCCACCTACGCCCCCTGCGACTGATGCGGCGCCGGTCCGAATCATCTGTAGCCGAACTCGACCAGGGCCAGCCGCGGAAGGACTGGCCGCAGCGATGGAGGGTGAGCTCATCTACATGGGATCGGCCGGAGCAAAAGCGATGGCAGTCGTGCAAGGCGACGCCGATATCTATGCGCACACGGGGGGACAGTACGAGTGGGATTCGTGCGCCCCGGTAGCGGTCGCCGTTGCGGCAGGCCTGCACGCGTCGCGCCTCGACGGCACACCGTTGTTATACAACCAGCGCGACCCGTACCTTCCAGACCTCCTCATCTGTCGCTCCGACCTGGCACAAGCTGCGTTGGAGACGCTGGCGGGCCTATAACGCTCGTTGTCGGGACGACAACTTCCTTTCGACGTCACCAATTCGACCGGCGCCTGCGATGATCAACACATGAGTGTCGAGCCATGAGCAGCGTCGAGAAGTCCACAACCGAACGCTCAGGCGTGTTCACCACATCGGCTCCCTGGCGGTTGCCTAATCGAGAGTTCGAGTGGCAGTGGCGGATCGACCTACGCCGCCAGGTCGCCAGACGACGCGTGCCCGAGCTGACGACACCTGCCGTCGTGCCTCCAGGCCTAAGGGTCATCAAGGTCGTCCGCAGACTGGGGGGAGCCGTCGTCGGTTGGAAACTGCTGGATGACCGGTCGACACCTTCGGCTTCAAGATCTGCAATAGCAAAACGGTTGCGTCACGCCGTCGAAGAACTTGGCCCCACATACATCAAGCTCGGGCAGATCATCTCCAGCGGCGACGGCATCTTCCCGCCGGAACTTGTCAGCGAGTTCCGGCTGTGCCGTGACCGAGTCCCGGCTGAAGACTTCAGGGTGGTCGAAAAAGTCGTCACCGAGGATCTGGGACGACCCCTCGAAGATGTCTTTGCGGAGTTCGACCGAGAACCGTTGGCCGCGGCATCCATTGCCCAGGTTCACCGCGCGGTGCTGAAGGCTGGGCCAGACGGGCACCGAGTCGAGGTTGTCGTGAAGGTTCAACGACCGCAGGTATCGGAGCTGGTGATCAAAGACCTCAAGGTGATGTCCTGGCTGGCCCCGTACCTGGTCGGGCGAATTCCGGTGACATCACTCGCGAATCCCCCAGCGCTGGTCGAGGTGTTCGCTCAGACCATCGTCGAAGAGCTCGACTTCCGGCTCGAAGCACAAAACATGCTCGACGTCGCATCGTCGCTTGCCGAGTTGGGCCAGACATCCTTTGTCGTGCCTCGGCCACATCCAGAGTTGGTGACGCGCCGGGTTCTGGTGATGGAACGGCTCGCCGGATACGACGTTGCCGACGTCGACGCAATCGTTGCCGCAGGCGTCGACACCCACCAATGGGTGCGGCAAGCGATGATCGCCTTCCTCGAAGGCTGCATGATCCACGGCGTGTTCCATGGCGATCTCCATGGCGGGAATCTCTTCGTCCTCGAGGACGGGGGCACCGCGCTGTTGGACTTCGGGATCGTGGGGCGGCTCTCCGAGGCCCGAAGGATCGCCTTTCTCAAACTGTTGATGAGCGGCACCACGAACGACGTCCGCGGCCAAGTAGCCGCAATTCGCGATCTCGGCGCCTTGCCACCCGAGACCGACATCGATGCCGTCATCGCTGACCTGGGGTTGGACGAGCCAACCATCGACCCCACGACATTGTCTCGCGACGAGCTGGTTGCCGAGATCAACCGCGTGATCAAAGCGCTCCTGAGCTACGGCGCGAGGATGCCGAAAGAGCTGATGTTGTTCGCGAAGAACATGGTCTTCCTGGACTCGGCGATCGCGACCCTGGCGCCAGACGTCGACCTCTTCGCCGAAATCACCCACCTCGCGATGTACTTCGCGCAAACCCACGGACCTTCGATCGCCGCCGCCATCGGTATGGAGGAGGCGAACTACGAGGTGGACTTGTCAGCGGTCAAGGCATCGTTCGGCGTAGATGACACGGTCGACACCATGACCTACACCGAGCTCCAGGCCAGGCGCGCGTTGATAAGAAAGCGGCTCGGCGACCGCATCTGACCGAGATCAGGGTCCGAAAGCAGCGAGTATCGGTTGGGTGAGGGCCAACAATGCCGCTTCCCGATCGGAAGGCGCGTGTTGGAAGAGCACCAAGAGTGCCCCGTCACCGTCGTCTCGGGTGAACATGTCGACTATGGACCCAGGGATGTCGATCCGGTGATGGCTCCAAGTGTCGCCACCTACAACTTCGTCGGCCTCGGTTGTCGCCTCCTCGCCAAGGATGCCCAACATGTTCTGCACCAGGAACTCAGAAGACAGGTCTTCAACTGCCTGCTGGACGATGACCGACAGATGCAGGAAGTTCTCGCTGTTGACGAACGTGCCTGGCAGGCTCTGGTCCCAGCCCACGGGTGCTACTCCTGTTCCTGACACGAACGCGGCGCTGTAGTCGAAAGCTTCGAACTCGAGCGCGCTGAACAGATCGGGAACCCAATCGGGCTCTGCCACTTCTGGGACACAGGAGACGTCGGGGTTCGCGGCCGGGGTGGCCAGGAAACGGATCACGATCTGCTGGGCACACGGATCGACCAGAACCGCGTGACCCGTGTGCTCTAACTCGACGTACACCGACGTCGTCAGCCCGGCGGCAAGCGACTGGGTATCCGATGGTGGCGTGATCGGGTCATAACTCCCAGCCAGGAGTAAGGATGGGACGTCGCTGACGACCAGGTCGTCCTCGACCGCGGGAGCGACGCCGGCATCCAACGAAGCGCATACCGAATCGAAGAATGCCAAGGTCCCTCGGGGTGTGAGTCGGTCATAACGTGGGTCGGTCCCACGGCCCTCGACAACCGCCTGCGCATCCAGGAAGGGGATCTCCTCGTTGCACTGCACTGACCAGTACATGCCATCGGCGATGGACTCCCATGCCGCGATCTCCTGGGTCATCAGCGTGGCAACACCCGACGTGTCGCCCTGTTCCACCTGGCCAACCAGCTCGGGAAGTGCCGCGAATGCCGCCTTGGAGTAGAGGGCGCTGAACGTCATCTCCATGAGGCCTGTTCCATCAAGGATGGCGGAGTACTGCTCGCCTGTCGCCACGTCGACCACCGAGTAGGCCATGGGGGTTTGATCCAGTTCGTCGACGAGCGCAAAGAATCGGGACTCGAGGTCCGGATACAACCCGTTGCACTGTTCGGAACCTCCGCAGCCGGCGAAGAGTTCGTCGAATGCTCGGTTGGCCACCTTGGGGATGTCGACGTTGGGCTCTCGCTCAGTCGCAAGCACCGAATCGAGCACCGCCGCTCTGACCCCTTCGGGATGCAACCGCATGACCGACTGGGCCAGTCGCGTGCCGTAGGAGATGCCGAGCAGGTTCCAGGTCTCGAACCCCAACACCTGGCGCAACGCATCTACGTCGTGGGCGTTCTCAACCGAGTTGTACGCTCGGGGGTCGATGCGATCGGCACGAAAATCGGCAGCGCACGCGGCATAAGCATCGCTGTACAACGCAAGTTCCTGTTGTTCGGTCGTCGGCCGCTCCAAGAGTTCGAAGTCGACCTCGGTGGCCGCCGAACACTTCAGTGTCGGATCGGCCGAACCCGTGCCTCTTTGTCCGAGAATCACGATGTCGTGCTCTTCGACAAGTTGCCCGAACAAGACATCGAAGCTCTGACCGATGTTCGCCAGAGCGTCACCACCGGGCCCGCCCTCGAGGTACACCACTGGCTCCGATCCTTGGTCCCCCGTAGAGAAGATCCCGACGTGGAGCCGGAGCACGTCACTGTCGTCAGGATCGTCCCAGTGCTCGGGAACAGTGAGCCATCCACAGGTTGTGGTGACCCCGGCGGGCTCATCGAACGCGCACCCCGCCTCGTTCCACGTGGTGCGCTCGAGTGCTCCTGTGTTCTGCGAGGAGTCAGCCGACGCACCTGCGTCGGTCTCTGGAGTGGCGACATCTCCGTCACCTTCATCGCCGGTAACAGTGGAGTCGGTTCCGGACGAATCTGCGGGTCCCGATGAAGGCGTGGGCCGCGGAGACACGCTGACGTCAACAGAGGCACCACACGCTCCAGCCACGAGCGCAATCACCACGACGAGCGCAAAGAACGGACGCGAAGCCACCGTCGAAGCGTGCCACACCGCCGGATCAGAGAGGCGTCAACACGCGTTGAATGAGGCTTCCGGTAGTGTCGCCCGATGCGGTTGGTGATAGCCCGTTGCTCGGTCGACTACGACGGCCGCTTGAGCGCCCATCTGCCAATGGCCGAACGCCTGATAATGGTGAAGGCCGACGGATGTGTCGCCGTCCACGCCGACGGAGGGGCATACAAACCTCTCAACTGGATGAATGCCCCGAATCGCCTCATCGAGACCGATGACCGATGGACGGTCACCAACCCCAAGGGTGAACAGCTGATCATCCAGATCGACGAACTCATCGCCGACATCAGCCACCCCTTCGGCCCCGACCCAGGGCTACAGAAGGACGGAGTCGAGGCCCATCTACAAGAACTGCTCGCCGCCGACCCGCAAACGATCGAAGACGGGTTCTTGTTGGTCAGGCGCGAATACCCGACCGATATCGGCCCAGTGGATCTGATGTGTCGCGACGACCAAGGCCAGGCGGTCGCCATTGAAGTCAAGCGTCGAGGAGAAATCGACGGGGTGGAACAGCTGACGCGTTATCTCGAGTTCTTGAACCGGGACCCGACTCTGCGGCCGGTTCGAGGAGTCTTCGTCGCCCAGGAGATCAAGCCTCAGGCCAAGGTCCTGGCCTCTGATCGAGACATCCGCTGTGTCGAAGTCGACTACGACGAGCTACGCGGGATCGAGTCCTCCCAAACCAAGCTGTTCTAAGCAACTCACTCGCGGACCACCGCGGTGTGGCTGACGCAACATCAGCCACACCCACCACTAGCCTGTTCCGATCAACTCCTCCGGTTCATCGTCGTCTGACCGCGCCCCAAAACGCGCGAAACCCCCTGAGGTAGGGGCGTCTTGGCGATCGCGCATGTCCCGAAACAAAGTACTGCTCGTCTTCTCGGTACCTTTGGCGTTGATCGTGTTACTACTCGTCGGGTGGGGCGTCGATTCCAGCCTCAACAGCGATGCTGTCGCCCGAAACGTCACCATCTCGGGCACCGATGTCGGAGGGCTTGACGAAGACGAGTTGGACCAAGCCCTCGCCAACATTGCGGCCGGCTACGCGGAAACCGAGGTGATCATTCGGACCGCCGACGGCGAGGTCACAACAACGGCCGGCGTTGTCGGCCTCGAGCTCGACCCGACTACGACCGCCGAGAACGTCATGGCCATCGGGCGCGGGAATGTCGCTAGCCGACCTGTGTCCTGGCTGAAAGGCATGTTCGGAACCCGGACTGCCGAAGCCGCCGTACGACTCGGCGACGGTGACGATGAGGCGCTCGAGGCTGTGGTCAACGAAGGCCAACCCGTCCCGAAAGAGCCCGAACTCACAGTCGTGGACGGACTGGTGGTCGTTGTGTCGGGCGAATCAGTCCAGACATTCGACGTCTCCACTATTCGCGGCGACGTCGTCGAAGCTGCTCGCGCCGGCGTGTCACCGATCGTCGTCGAAGCCGGGGCGGTTCAGGTAGCCCCCCAGATGAGCGACGAGGAGGCGCAGGGCTTCGCCGATCAGATGAACGCCACGACTGCGCCCGGCATCGTCACCGTCGTCTCTGCCCGGTCCGAGACCTTCGACGCCGCCGAGGTTCGGAGCTGGATGGTCATCGCACAGACCGATGTCGGGTTCGAGTACACGCTCGACCCCGATATCACTAAACGGGCCGTTTCCGCTCGTTATTCAGATGAACAAGTCCCTGTAGAAGACCTCGAAGTGACCATCGTCGACGGCGAACCCACGTTGGTCGACTACGTTCCCACAGCCTGTTGTGCCGATGACAGCGCCGAGAGAATCCAGCGAGCCCTGGACGACGGCCGGTTGCGGACAACGTTGGTTCTCGAGCAGGTCGAGTCGAGTGAAGAGGAACTTCTCGCAGAGATCGGCATCAAGGAACTGATCAGCGAGGCCACTACTCCGCACGACTGTTGCGCGAGCCGGGTAACGAACATCCAACTGTTCGCGGACCTGATCACCGGCGTCATCATCGAGCCGGGCGAAACCCTGTCACTGAACGATCACGTGGGCCAGCGGACCCGCGAGAAGGGTTTCGTCGAGTCGGGCGTCATCTACCTCGGTCGGCTGCAAACAGATGTCGGTGGTGGGATCTCACAGTTCGCAACGACGATCTTCCAAGCCATGTTCTATGGCGGAATCGACATCGACGAGTACCAAGCACACACGCTCTGGTTCTCGCGCTACCAAGACTTCGAAGGGCGGCGAGGGATCGAGTCGACGATCTCGTTCCCCGAACCCGACGTGGAGTTCACGAACAACACGCCGTATCCCTTGATGATCTGGCCTTCCTACACCGACACGTCGCTGACCGTAAGCCTCTACTCCACCATCTGGACTGAAACCAGCGTGGCGAACCAGGACATCTTCAGCTCTGGTCTCTGCACCGTCATCGACACCGACCGGCTGCGGGAGTTCGGGGATGGCACCGAGGAGTTGGACACGTTCCGTGCCCTCTACCAGCCTTCCGACGGTATCGGTTGTGATGGCAGGCCGACCGATCCGAACGCCCCCACCTCGACCCCGGAACCCAAGAAAAAGAAGAAGAAGAACAACAACGGCGGCACCGACGGCGGCGGCGGAGATGGCGGCGGCGGCGGAGATGGCGGCGGCACCGACGGCGGCGGAGGAGACGGCGGCGGCACCGACGGCGGCGGCGGCACCGACGGCGGCGGCGGAGATGGCGGC
>JBPCTU010000123.1:0-4434 GCA_051011515.1 Acidimicrobiales bacterium | reverse complement strand
GACCGTAGGCGAGTGGGTGACCCGCGACACGACCGGTATCGCAGGCTTAGCGCGGGCCGGCGACCTCTGGGGATCGACGATCTTGGCCCGTGATCTGGATGGCGACCTACTGCTCGAGCTGGTTGTGGGGGCACCCGGTGCGGGTGGACTCGATGAGCCAGACTCCGGTGTCGTGGTGGTGGTGGTCGGAACTTCGGATCCGACCATTGTGCAAGCCAGCTACGTGATCCATCAGGGCCAGAAGCGCGTAAAAGGTACTCGCGAACCTGGCGACCGTCTCGGAGCCGCCCTCGGCTAGAGGTCGAGTCGAACGCAGACCTCAGTCACCGTCAGACCAGGGCCGCGTCGACTTTCTCGGTTGCGTCGTCCTCGCTGACATCGAGCGCAAAGCTGAGTTCGGAGACCAGGACGCTGCGAGCCTTGTTGTACAGAGTTTTCTCGCCGGCGGACAGGCCCTTGTCGCGGTCGCGTAGGGCCAGGTTTCGCACGACCTCGGCCACCTGGTACACGTCGCCGCTCTTGAGCTTCTCCTGGTGGTTCTTGAATCGACGGCTCCAGTTGGCCGGCTCGCGCACATCGCGGCGCTGCAACACCTCGAAGAGGTCCTCGACGTCCTCGCCCGAGATCGGCCAGCGCATTCCGACTTCTTCGGCCTTGTCGACCGGAACCGACAACGTCATCTCGCCGTGGGCCATCTCGAGGACCAGGTATTCAGTCTTCTCGCCGAAGATCTCCTTGGTTTCCTTCTTCTGGATTACGGCTGCCCCATGGTGGGGATAGACGACCCGATCGCCTGCCTTGAATGCCATGGATCTCCCTCGACGAACTCTTGCTGGATCCCCAGGATGCCAGGGTGGGGCCGCGATCGCACCTCACCTCGCCCGAACTCGACCCGACCGATCATCGACGGGCCTGTCACTGGGCCTGGTTAGGGTGATCGTCATGGCTGAACCGACCCAACCCAGCCGCGGTACAAGCACCACCGCTTTCGGTGTAGGACGGCGCGAAAGTCACGACTCGAGCGCGTTCTACGACCGGTTCACGCCGCCCACGCTCTCGAAGTCCAACGACGTCCACGGTCCTGTCGAGGGTCTCGAGTCCGGGCAGGTTTTCGTCGGCTCATCGGCCCAGATGACCCAGCTGCCCGACAACAGCGTCGCCCTGGTTGTCACCTCGCCGCCGTACTTCGTCGGCAAGGAATACGAGTTGGCGGTCACCGAGGGCGGACCTCAAGAACAACGGATACCTGAGACGTACCTCGACTTTCTCCAGCTCCTTCGCGACGTGTTCACCGAATGCCACCGTGTCCTCGAGCCGGGTGGCCGTATGGCGGTTAATGTCGCCAACCTCGGCCGCAAGCCGTACCGGAGCCTCTCCTCCGATGTCATCGCCATTCTCCAAGACGATCTGGGCATGCTCCTGAGGGGTGAGGTCATCTGGCAGAAGGGCAAGACGTCATCGGGTTCGTGTGCCTGGGGGTCGTTCGCAAAGGCCGGCAATCCGGTTTTGCGCGACATCACCGAACGCGTTGTCATCGCCAGCAAGGGCCGCTTCGATCGAGCCATCTCGGTCGCCGAGCGCCGAAAGCGTGACCTCCCGCACAAGTCCAAGATCCCCAACGACGAGTTCGTCGATGTCACCCGCGACGTTTGGGAAATCGATGCGGCTTCGGCCACCCGCGTCGGCCACCCGGCGCCATTCCCCGTAGAACTGCCGCTCCGGCTCATCGACCTCTACACCTACGAGGGCGACATCGTGGTCGATCCGTTTGCGGGCTCGGGCACGACGATGGTTGCCGCTATCCGCAGAGGGCGCACCGGGGTCGGCTACGACCTCGACGTCGACTACGTCGATCTGGCGCAGCGGCGTATCGATGCCGAGCGCCAGCGGCAGCAGAGAATCCGCGAGGTCGAGACTCGCCACGACAACATCGATACCTCTCTGGTCGAACAGCAGACGTTCGCACTCCAGGCCGAGATACTGGGCGAGCTAGAGCCCGACGAACGTCAGGAGCACTTCCAGTCACGGGCCGTGCGCGAGGGAAAGAAGGCGCAGGACATAGCCCAACTCCGTCTCGAAGAGGCCGGTTTTGTGGTGGAGGACAAAGCCAAGGTCAAAGCGGGGGGGCTTCAGTTCAACTTCTTGGTAACCAGCGCCGACGGCTCTCACCAGTGGTATGTGGACGTCTCGGGGGCATTTACGACCTCCAGGCCTGGGCTGTTGCGCACCGACACCCTGTGGAAGGTGCTCGGCCGTCTTCATGTGCTTGCATCGGTCGACGAAACCGCGAAGGTGCTCGTGCTCACATCGAACCTGCCACGTTCGGGATCCGAAGGCGACAAGGCCTTGCGCGCGGTCGGGCCGGCCAGTGTCTTCGACGCAGTCGAGTTGTACGACCCCGCTGCGCTCGGCCGGCTGCAGGCCTACGCCGAGGGGCAACCCTCGCCGTTGCCCGGTTTCTGGTCACCCGATGAGCTGGCCGAGGCGGGATTCTGACCGATGCAGGGTGTCGCCTATGCCGTGGTGCGATCCGACCCGCCCGACGTCTTCCTTGCCGACGACATCGAAACCCTCAACCGCGTGCTCGCACTCGAACTCGTCGCGGCCGCCGACCCCAACACGATGTTGCCTGGAGCCGCCGAATCGCTGCGCGAGGCCTTGTTGGAAGAGCGTTGGGCCGACGCACTCGTCGATTGGATCGGTATGACCGGAATGGCAGTGGACGTCTACACCCAGCTCCCGATCCACCGCGCCCGGGAGTTCGACTCCCCGATGATGGGTGCTCGCCTCCAGTTTGCCCCGCTGTTCCGTGAACTGACCGGGTAGGCGCGAGGCGATGGCGGCCATTCGTACCGAGGTCACCGAAATCGTGACCGGGTTGGCGATGCTCGGCTACCGCGAGCTCAAGCAGGCTCTCGAGGTGCGACCGGGGCACATTCTCAACGTGGGATCCGAGCACTTCGATCGACTCGAAGCAGCGCTGCAAGCCGGCCGTCACTCCCAAGAGTTCGAGACTGCGTGGAGCAACGGGCAGGCTTTCGGTCGCTCCGTCGACGGCCTCCGGGGACGACCGCCGTGGCACATCGAATGGAAAGGGCCACATCGGCCGCCTGGGTACGAGCAGATCCCCGCCGACCTTCGAATCGACCATGTCTACCTTGTCAGCTGCAAGTACGGGTCGTCGATCCTGCACAACTCCAGCCCAACACACCTATTCGACCGAGGGCTCGCCGAACGGCGGGTCGAGCGTGGCGCCGACTGGTTTCTCGAGACGGCGCCCGAGGCGTATCAGGCCCTGTACCGGGCCTATTGCTCCGAACTGGGCCTCGATGCAATGCCAGCGAATGTGAGCGAACTCGACCGCGCTTCGCGCGACCGTATCAAGGCGGCATCCAGCCGCGGCAAGTGGCCCGGAGCGTGTGAGCCGGCGGCCCGGGAGTTCGCGTTGGCGGTTGCTCAGGAATCAGCCAATCGCTGGACGGGCGCACTCACCGCGCCCGCCCAACGCGAAGAGATGTTGTGGCGGCTACTGCGGCTGCAGGCTGCCCCCTACTTCGTACTCGGAGCAGACCTGGCCGGTGAACCGCTGCGATATCGCGTGGGTACACCGTGGGATTTCCGAGAGTCCTTTCGACTTCGAAGCTTCGATGCCTGGGCCGACCCGGCCGGGCAACCTCTCGTGCGTTGGCGAGCCGACGTGGTCGACAGGCGGTCCGATTCCCGCCGAATCGTCGAAGGCCACGTCGAGATCCGTTGGAGCCACGGCCGCTTCTCGGGCGCTCCCGAAGCAAAGGTTCACCTCGATACCCCGCCGCACGCCGTCGCGGGTTATGTCCCACTCGCAACCTGACCGGCGCTCACTCCCTCTCTGCTTCCTGTGCTTGTCACACGCCGAGGCTCATGGTCGACTGGCGGTCATGGCCGAATGCATTTTCTGTGACATCGTTGCCGGCAACATTGCGGCCCACGTTGTTGTCGACGACGAAGTCTCGATGGCCTTCCTGGATACCAGGCCACTGTTTCCCGGCCATACTCTGCTCGTGCCGCGCGACCACCACGAGACATTGGGTGAGCTTCCCCCAGCGTTGATCGAGCCTTTGTTTGGTCGGGCACGCCGGCTGGCCCAGATCATGGAATCGGAGTTGGGTGCCGCAGGCTCATTCGTCGCCATGAACAACCGAGTCAGCCAGAGCGTTCCCCACCTTCACGTACATGTCGTACCGAGAAACCGGAAGGACGGGCTTCGGGGATTCTTCTGGCCCCGGACCAAGTACGACTCCGAAACTCAAGCTGCCGCGGTGGCCCAACGGCTCGCAGCCGCCTACGAGGTTGATGCGGTCGGTTAGTCGGGCCGCGGAGACAAGCTCAGGGTTCCACCAGATCAACCTCGAACATCGCCGGCCACAACTTTCCGGTGATGACCATGGTGTCACG
>JBPCTU010000122.1:0-6949 GCA_051011515.1 Acidimicrobiales bacterium | reverse complement strand
CCTGAGGTACCTCCTCGACCAGGCCGGCAGCACCAAGCTTGCAGTCGCGGCCTACTACCAGGGCCTCACTGCGACACGCCGCGAAGGAATATTCGAGAGTTCTCGGTTCTACGTGAACGGCGTGCTCGCACTCCGAGATCGCTTCGACTGAGGGCTCGAGCGCTCCCGGTTCACGCCTCGACAACGGCTAACACGTCGGGATTCCCGACGATCAAGTGCGTCACATTTCCCAATGTGTGTCCAATCCGGCCGACAAGCGCGTATAGTCCGCCGCTGAAGGCTCTGACGCAGAGGATCGGACATGGCCGAAGACGAGAATCCAGACGACGTTCCGCCCGAGGACTCCGACGAAGACGCGCTCGAAGAAGGCGACCTCGACGAAGCCGAGTTGGACGAGGACGAACTCGATCTGGACGAGGACATCGCGGTCAGCGACGACGCGGACGACGCGGTCGACGATGACGAGGATGATGACGACGACGACGAGGACGAGGAAGCCGCTGCTGGTAAACGTCCCAAGGGCGAAGAGGAGGATGACGATGACGAACTCGACCCCGACGACGTCGAAGCCGACCTCGACACCATCCTCAAGGATCGCATCGCCGCCGGCGACGATCAAGACCAGGACGAAGAGGAGGAAGACACCCCGGCCGCAGCACCGGCCGAGCAGGGGCCCGACGGCGTCACCGGCCGCCAGGAGGGCGAGGTGCACTGCCCCAACTGTTTCCTCCTTGTGCCACCCGCGGCGGTCGCTGCCACCGGCGAGTGCCCGCACTGCGGCCAACCGATGTAGCGACTCATGGCCGACACAGGAGAGGACGGCAGCACCGAACGGGTCACGCTCTTCGACGCGTTGATATACGCCCCTATCGGACTGTTCCTCGATGGCCAAGAGCTGACGCCGGACCTAGCCAAACGGGGAAAACAACACGCCGTTGCAGCACGCCAGATCGGCGAACTCGCGGTCAAGTCGCTACTTCGCAAGGTGGAGGAATCCCAGAGCCCCGATTCCGACCCAGAGGATCTGAGTGCTGAGAAGGGCGCCGAGCCCACCTCTGACAAAGCGGCCCCCGCGTCTTCCGACGATGATGACCGCGACAATGATGTCGGTGACGGCACCGAACAAGCCGAACCCACCTCGGAGCACCTCGGTATCCCCGACTACGACCTCCTCGCGGCGTCCCAAGTGGTGAAGCGGCTCGACGCGTTGTCCCCTGAGGAACTCGAGGCAATCCGGGTCTACGAGTCCGCCACTCGCGATCGCCGCACAATCCTGCACAAGATCACTCGGCTCCAAGGCGACTAGTCATGCCCGAATCCTCGCGGGCCGCTCAGCTCGACGACATCGACGAGTTGACAAGGCTTGTCGTCGAGGGCCGTGACTCAGTAGCCGACGCCCGCGGTGGCGAGCTTTGGCTCGACCGTCATGCCCCGCGAGGGGAACCCAGAGCTCACTACACAGAGGCGATGATCTCACCCGACAGATTGGTGCAGCTGGCGTTGATCGATCAGGTTCCATGCGGATTCCTCAACTCGGTGGTCGATCGGTCGGGCCGGCGTACCATCGCCATCGTCGAAGAGGTCTATGTGACTGAGCCCGCTCGGGGCATCGGGCTCGGTGAGCTTCTGATGGATGCAGCACTCGACTGGGCCGAAGCGAACGACTGCGTCGGTATCGACGGCTACGCACTGCCGGGTGACCGCGCGACGAAGAACTTTTTCGAGACGTTTGGCCTCGTCGCCAGGGGCATCGTCGTCCACCGTCCGATCGGATGACTCGGCCCGAGCTTTGTGTGGGCGCGGTCGCCATCCACGATGACTGCCTGCTCCTCATCGAGAGAGCCACGGAGCCCGGGGCAGGTCAGTGGTCGCTTCCCGGCGGGCGCGTCGAACACGGCGAAACGATGAAATCTGCAGTAGAGCGCGAAGTACGCGAGGAGACCGGGCTCGTAGTCACCGCTCTGGATGTCATTGGCTGGGTCGAACGGATAGAGCTGTCGCACCACTTCGTGATCGTCGACTTCCGCGTGGCTGTGGGCGACACACTGGTGCCAACGGCAGGGGATGACGCTCGGGACGCCGCGTGGGTTCCACTGTCGGCGGTCCCGTCGCGCCGACTTGTCGAGGGGTTGTTGGACTTCCTGGTCGAACACGGCGTTCTCACGCCGGGCTGATTTCAGCTCCGGCCGGCTTCCTCGGAAGCTGCCTGACTATCGGCCGGATTGGCCTGGCTGCCGCTGTCAGCATCGGCCTCAGAAGCCGTGGCAACCGCTGGGCCATCACCGGCGGAAACGTCTGCTGCAACCGCGTCGGCATTGGGGACGGTCTCAGGCCCGTCGTCGTCACCCGTGTGGTCCGCTGGTTGTTCTGCCGCCTCGGGACCATCGACCGCATTCGCCGGATCATCGGTGTCGGGACCGTTGTCTTCATCAGGGCTTGGAGCCCGAGGTTCATCGCGAGGGGGTGTCTCCCGCGCAGGTGATTCCTTGGCCTGCTGCGGCGCACCAGAAGCCGGGCCTTTACCTCGGCCCCGGCTCTTGCCCCGCCTCGGACCCCGGGAACCACCACGCTTGGGGCGTTCCGGCTGCGGTTCGATCCCGAACAGTTTCGCGATCTCAGGCACACGTGATGACAACCGCTTGACCGTCTCGAGTAGCTCGTCGTTCGGATTCGCCGGCACACCAGCCGGGGTAACCGAGGTGCGAATGGGGGAGAATGCCACGGCGTCGAGCACCGTTCCCCAGCGCTGTGGCCCGGCATCGGCCGAAAGTGCCGCGTTGGCCGCATCGACCAGGCGCGTCGTGACATCAGGGGGTAACGGAGCGCCGGCCTTGGGTGGACGCGAACTCATCCGCAACGCCCGTACCGTGCGGTCGTCGTCGAGGGCCTCGGCAATGTCACGTATCCACTCTGACTGATCCCTGTCGACGCGCTCGGCGACTGCCTGGCGCAAGTCCTCGGCGAGGCTGCGTGTCTCCTCGCTACGAGCTGCTGACTCGGCCGCTACCACGACCGATCGCAAATCTCTGAGGTCGAGCTCGTCGATACCGGTCAGAGCAGCGTCGGCACGATCGTGCCACTCGGCTTGTTTCAATCCGGGCAGAAGGTCTTCGGCCAGGTTCAGAAGGGGCGCGGGGTCGATCTGAGGGCGGCCTTCGGTCTTGTTCAGAACGTTCTGGTCCGCGACCGCCTTGCGGACACCGGGTAGTCCGCCCTTGAGCAGCTGCTCCGCGATCGGGCGCTGGACCTCGGGTAACTCGGCAACAACCGCGTCGCGATGGACACGCCGCGCCTTCAGGCGTTTGGGTTTGGGTTTCGCCGGCGGTGCAGGTTTGGCTGGCGACTCGCGACGTTTGTCGGACCGCCCCGAACCTCGTTTGTTCTTGGTTTCGCCCCGTCCCTTACCGCCGCGCCGGTCGTTGTCGCCGCGGCCGCGCTTGTCGCGGTCTCGGGACCCGGAACGTTCGCCGCGACCTCGGCCCTTCTTGGAAACCAGGGTGGTGGTGACTCCCGCCTGGTCACCTCCAGAACCCAAGATCTCCAGGCGTTCAGGTTCCTTGCGCTCTCCCTTGGCCGGTAGCACCGACGTGATTTCGATGCCGTCAACGAAGAAGTCCGCTTCGACCCGAAGTTCATCGCCCACCCCGGCACCATCGGGTACGAGGCCCGCGGGGATGACCCCCTTCGGCTCGCGCGCACCTACGGCGCGCCAGGTCCACGTTTGCTCGTCACGGACACTGGTCAGCTCGATGTCGATCCGACGGGACATAGAAGCCACACGGTACCTCCAGAACCTCGGGCTGCCCCATTCGCGTCCCGCGCGCGAGATCAGTCGGAGATATCGAGTCCGGTCACGTGAGGAACACCCGGTCGTCCCGAACCCAGAGTCAGGAAATCGGTCAGCAACAGCTGCTCTCGCACGAACTCGTGAGCGTTCGCTGCGGCCTGCACCGGGCCGGTACCGGAGCTCAGGGACGCTGTGAGCGCAGCGGAGAAGGTGCAGCCAGTTCCCCGGATCGTGTCGGTCCCGATCCTGTGGCCGACAATCGTCTCGAGGCCGCCGGAATGAGCCACCAAATCCTCGACCTCGTCACCGGTTCCTCTACCACCGGTTACGACCACGAAGGGCACACCTAGGTCGAGAATCGCGGCGCAGACCACCTCGTCGCCAGCCTCGTCGAAGCTGCGGCCGGCCAACAGCTCTGCTTCTGAACGGTTCGGTGTGACCACCGTGGCGTGACCCGCCAGGCTCCTGTATGCCCGCACCACCGATTGCTCCACGATGACCGCTCCGCTGGAATCGACCATCACCGGGTCGACCACAAGCGTTCCCAGTCGTTTGTTCTCGGCAGCGCTTTCGACCAGCTCGACCAGCTCCAACGACTTGAGCATGCCGGTCTTGGTGGCAGTGGGGGAGAAGTCCTCAACCACGGCGTCCAGCTGGGCTCTCACCAAGTCGACGGGTATCTCATGAAACGCGCTCACCGAGTTGGAGTCCTGGGCGGTCACCACCGTGGCTACGGAGAGGCCGTGAACCCCGAGAGCTGCGAACGTGGGCATATCGGCCTGCAGCCCCGACGAACCAGTCGGGTCGAGACCCGCAACTGTCAGAACAACCGGTGGCTTCATCGGCCCACATGATACGAGAGCGACCCGTCACACCGGCTAGAGTGCCCAGCACAACACACCGGGGAGCTCGGGACACTACGCCGGGCTGAGAGGGTGGACGAGCGTTCAGCGCATCTCCTCCGACCCGCACAACCTGATCTGGATAATGCCAGCGGAGGAAGTCATGTCCCTGAACACGACGAGATCACACTTGTTCACCGCGGTCGCACTGGCCCTGGCTCTGGTAGCCGCTGGTTGTGGCGACGACGACAACAACAGCCGCAGCAACACGTCCACCGAGAACGAGTCAGCCTGCTTCTCCGACCCCGAACTAGAGGCAATCGACGTGTCGGACCTCGACATGTCCACGATCGACGGTACCGAGGTGTCGATCGTCGCCTACGACTCCTTTTTCGTCAGCGAGGGCATATTCGAACAGTTCGAGGAAGAGACGGGAATCTCGGTAACGGTGCTGACCTCGGCCAGCACCGGCGCCATGGTCTCGGAGGCAGTTCTCACGGCCGGCAATCCCGTGGCAGACGTGATGTGGGGGATAGACAACACCTTCCTCTGCGCCGGGCTGGAGGCCGAAATCTTCACGCCCTACATTTCCGCCAACCTCAACACGGTGCCCGACGAGTTGAAGCTCGACCCACACAATCGAGTGACCCCGGTCGACTTCTCCGACATGTGCATCAACTATTGGATTGACGCCCTCGAAACGGATCCTCCGACGGCGATCGAAGACCTCGCCAAACCCGAATTCTCCGACGCTTTCGTGACCGAGAACCCCGAAACATCACCCCCCGGAATGGGGTTCCTTCTGAGCACCATCGCCACCTTCGGCGAGGACGGCTGGCAGGCCTATTGGCAGGACCTGGCCGACAACGGCGTAGCAGTCACTCCCGGGTGGAGTGAGGCCTACTACGGCGAGTTCACTGCCGGCGGGGGAGATCGACCAATCGTGATGAGTTATGCATCAAGCCCCGTTGCGGAACTTCTCTTCGCCGACCCGCCTGTGGACACCCCACCAACCGATGCGTTGCTCGACTCCTGCTTCCGTTCGATCGAGTTCGCGGGTGTGCTCAAAGGCACCGAGAATCCAGAAGCCGCAGCGCTACTGGTCGACTTCTTACTCTCCACCACGTTCCAGGAAGACATTCCGCTGAACATGTTCGTCTTCCCGGCGAACGAGGCTGCGTCGCTTCCTCCCGAGTTCGTCGAGTGGGCACCGCTGAGCCCGGACCCGCACACCGTTGCGCCAGAACTGATCGAAGCCAATCGCGATCAGTGGACCGAGGAGTGGACCGAGATCGTGCTGCGATGACATGACCGTTTGGTCGGCGCCCGAAGGCCCTAGTGGACGCGGCGAAAACCCTGCGACCAGAGCACTGGTCGTTGCCGCAGGGATCGCCGCCGCGGGCTTCATCGGAGTGTTCTACCTGTACCCCCTGGCCAACATTCTCTGGAGGGGAAGATCCTGGAACACGATCGTCGACGTCCTGAGCGAACCGACGACCTGGAAGATCATCTGGTTCACGTCCTGGCAGGCAGCGCTGTCGACGGTGGCCACGGTCGCAATCGGGCTTCCCATCGCACATGCAATCGCCCGGTACCGATTTCCCGGACGAGCGGTACTACGAGCGTTCGTCACGGTCCCATTCGTACTGCCGACGGTCGTGGTGGCAACGGCGTTCTTGTCGCTGAGCAACCGGCTGGGTCTCGACAGCGGACCGTTTGCAGTGCCTGGCAGTGTGTGGGCGATCATCCTCGCCCACGCCTTCTTCAACATCGCCGTAGTAGTGCGCAGCGTTGGAGGGTACTGGGCGCAGCTCGACGACCTGCCAGAGTCAGCTGCTCGAACTCTCGGAGCCGGCCGAGTCCGCACATTCGTCCTCGTCACCGCTCCGAGGCTGGGGCCGGCTCTGCTGTCCAGTTCGGCGATCGCGTTTCTCTTCTCGTTCACCTCGTTTGGGGTGATCCTCATCCTCGGAGGCCTCCGCCGGGCGACGCTCGAGACCGAGATCTGGCGCTACGCCACCCAACGCATCGACTTCGACACGGCCGCAACCCTGGGACTGATTCAGCTGGTGATCGTGCTGGCCATGCTGGTGGTCAACAGCGTCATGCAGAACCGGATCGCATTGACCGAACGTACGAGGCCGCCAGCGGAAGTCGAGCGTCGACCATCAACAGCGGGGGAGTGGGCCAGCCTGGCCGGCTCGATCAGTCTGGCCATCTTGGTCATCGGTGTGCCGATATTCGTTCTGGTCGAACAGTCTCTGTCGACCGGTTCCGGCTACAGCTTCGATTACTACCGGGCGCTGGGATCCCAGGACGA